>DATGGF010000001.1:0-2349 GCA_035308625.1 Acidimicrobiales bacterium
CGTGGTCGAGCGGGAAGATCAGCGGCATGTCGGTGCGCTCCCCGCGCACGCACAGCTGGAGGGGGCCGTCAACCCCCTCCACGTCTGCCCACCACACCGGGCGCCAACGGGGCTGGGGTGCGATCCACGCCACCGGGCCGAGGTACTCTTCGAGCCACGCCCGGACGAGCTCCGTCCCCTCCATCAGCGGCCGGGCGCGGGCGAGGCCCGTCCCCCCTCATCGATCGCCGGGCGCGGGTGAGGCCCGTCCCGCCTCATCAATGGCCGCGCACGTAGGCGGCCGTCCCTGCCAGGAACGCCCCGACATCGGTTGCCTTCCGCAGCGCCACGTCGGCGAACCACGCCGGCACGTACACCTGCAGGTCCTCTCGGGCCAACGCGTCCATCACCTGCACCACGCACTCCTCGACCGTGATCCGCTCGACCTCGGCCGTGAACGCGTCGTTGTCGGGCAGCGTGAACAGCTCGGTGTCCACC
The DNA here is from genome assembly GCA_035308625.1 of Acidimicrobiales bacterium. Classification (GTDB taxonomy): domain Bacteria; phylum Actinomycetota; class Acidimicrobiia; order Acidimicrobiales; family UBA8190; genus DATGGF01. The sequence continues at coordinate 478 of DATGGF010000001.1, forward strand.
ACGCCCGGGTACACGACGAGCACCTTGACGCCGGTGTCCCACAGGTCGACGGCCATGCCCTCGGACCAGACGCTCAGCGCGGCCTTCGCCGCGGCGTACGCCGCCTCACCGGGCGAGCTCAGCGTCGCCGCCACCGACGACACATTGATGATGCGCCCTTCGTTGCGGTCGAGCATCTGCGGGAGCAGCGCCAGCGTCAGCCGCACCGGTGACACATAGTCGAGGTTGGCCACCGCCTCGACCGTCGCGATGTCGAGCCTGGTGACGTGGCGGCGCTTCGGGATGCCGGCGTTGTTGACGAGCACGTCGACGCCACCGAGCTCCTGCACGGCGACGGCCGCGAGCCCGTCGACTTCCTCGGGGACCGACAGGTCGGTCACCCACATCCGCGACGCCGGGGCGTACTCGGCGCACCGCGCCAACACCTCCTTCAGGCGGTCCTCCCGCCGCGCGCAGATCCCCACCGTCGCCCCCGCCTTGGCGAAGGCGACCGCCAGGCCGGCACCGATGCCCGACGACGCCCCCGTCACGAGGACGCGCTTACCCCTCACGTCGTAGCCCACGGCGGTCGATCTTAGATTGGTAGCTTGCCCGCGTGACGATCGAGCGGGTCCGTGCCGACGCCGACCCCGGGGCGGTACACGCCGCCTTCGAGCGCGACGGGGTCGTGATCGTCGAAGGGCTCCTGTCGCCCGAGACCGTGGCCCGCGTGAACGAGGAGGTCGAGGCCGCGGTCGAGCGCGCCGACCCTGACGAGGACCTCTTCGACCCGGTCATGAAGGCGTTCCACGGCCCTTGCACCAAGCAGGTCACGGGCGTGGCGGGCATCTCGCGGACCTTCGCCACCGACGTGGTGTGCAACCCCGTGCTGATGACGCTCTGCGACCGGGTCCTCCTGCCCTCCTGCGCCCGCTACCAGCTCAACATCGGCCACCTCCTGCAGCGCGGCCCCGGCGCGGGTGAGCAGTGGCTCCACCGGGACGAAGCCGTGTGGAGCGACGTTCCCAAGCCGCACCCCGAGCTGCAGTTCGCGTCCGTGATCGCGTTCGTGGACTTCACCAGGGACAACGGCGCCACGCGGGTGGTCCCCGGCAGCCACCGCTGGCCCGACCGCGACCTGTCGCCCCGTGATCAGGCGGCGGCGTCGGTCGACCCCGCGCTGGTCGAGTGCGCCGAGATGCCCGCAGGTTCCGCGGTCGTGTACTCCGGGGGCACCATCCACGGGGGCGGCGCCAACAGCACCGATATCCCCCGCCGGGGGGCGCACCTCAGCTACTGCCTCGGGTGGCTGCGCACCGAGGAGAACAACTACCTCGCCGTCCCCCCGGCCTTCGCCGCCACCCTGCCGCGCCGGGCACAAGAGGTCATCGGCTACGCCATCCACAACAGCATGGGCCGCGGCGGCGGGTACCTTGGGATGCTCCGGCTCCAGGACCCCGTCGACCTGTTCGCCCGAGGGGAGTTGCCGTGACCGTCCGTGCGGCCCGCGCCGCCGGTGCGGTCAGGCGGTGGGCACGGTGACCGGCCGCGTGGCGCTCGTCACCGGCGCGTCCTCGGGTATCGGCGCCGCCCTCGCACACGAGCTGGCGTCGCGCGGGTTCACGGTGGGGATCACCGCCCGTCGCGCCGACCGCCTCCGAACGGTGCTCGAAGATTGCCGTCGCGTCGCGCCGGGCTCGATGATGTTCCCGGCCGACCTGGCGGACACTTCCGTACCGGCGCGCCTGGCTGCCGACGCGGTGGCACAGCTCGGCCACGTCGACGTCCTCGTCAACAACGCGGCGACACCCGGCGTCCGGCGGGTGACCAACCTCACCGCCGACGAGGTGGAGGACGTGATGCGGGTCAACTTCCACGCGCCCGTCCGCCTCA
>DATGGF010000002.1:0-5474 GCA_035308625.1 Acidimicrobiales bacterium
AGACTGTCGACCAGTCCCGACTCGTTGATCTCCGTGCGGATCGCTTCCTCGGCTGCCTTCGTCATCGTCAACAAGTGATCTCCCCTTCTTCACCGGCCGGGTGTCGGATGCAAGGACGGTTTCGCCACGCCTCCCTATACCCAGACTGGCGGGAAGCGACAGGGTGTGGAGGGCGCCATTGACCAACCAGCGCGTCTACAGGCGTTGCCAATGACGCCGACGTTTCGCCGCGGCTGTCGGCCCTAGTGGGAGCCCTGGCCAGGGCCCCAAATTCGGTGTCCGACGTTTAGCGGTGTGATCCAGGAGGGAAACGATTCTTGTGGTCCACACAACGGACCACAAGGAGGTGGGTATCTCATGCCCGGCGTTGGAGTGAGTGTTCTTCTGTTGGCTGTCGGGGCGATCCTCGACTTCGCGGTGACGGTTAGTCCCTACCAACACGGCTTCAACATCAACAACGTTGGCGTCATCCTGATGATCGTCGGCGGTCTCGGGCTCGTCCTGTCGCTGATCTTCTGGGGCGCAGGCCAGGGGAGAGGCTGGTACGGGCCCAGGCGTCACCGGAGCATTGTGGATGACAGCCAGGGGAACGTCGTCCGGCGAGAAGACGTATACCAGTAGTTCGTCACGGTTGTGGGCGACAGGGCGACAGGGGTGGCGCGCTTGCGTTGAACCGGTAGCGCGGTTGAGCGTGAGCGCGCCACCCTCGCGACTGGCGGCCTAACCCCTCGGGGCGGCACAGAACCAAAACAATGCTCTTCAGCGTCTTCCTGGTCTGCGCCGTCGATCTGGCGGTCGCCACCCTCGTCCTTGTCACACTGGGCCGTCGGGCCCGCTTTCGCTTCAGGCCAGCCGCCCTCCTCCTGGGAGCGCTGGTGGCTTTCGCCGCGGGATGGCTGGCTGCCGAAATCTGGGACCTGCCCGCCGGGCCGGTCGAAGCCGCCGAAGTGCTGTGCTTCGTCGGCACCACGGTGGTCGTGGGCCTCCAGCGAGCGTGGAACCCGGTTGGCCAGCTGTTCATGGGGGCGTTCGCATCGGCCAGCGCGTCCTACCTGGCCTTCGCCGCCTCGGTTACCTTCGCCGGGCACCTCGGTCCTTTGGGCGCCCTGTCATCGGCGGTCCTGCTCGTCCTCGAGACCTCGGCCCTGGTGCTGGCCAACACGTTCTCCTTCGAGACGTGCGACGTGCTCTGCCGCGTGCTGCACTCCCGGGCGTTCCCGCAACCCGACTCGGACTACCTCCCCAAGGTGTCGATCCACATCGCCGCCTACAACGAGCCGCCCGACATGCTCATCGAGACCATTGCCCGCGCCGAGGCACTGGACTACCCCGACTTCGAGATCGTCGTCGTCGACAACAACACCGCCGACGAAGCCGTGTGGGGCCCGGTGGAGGAGTACTGCACCGGGCGACCAAACGTGAAGTTCGTCCACGTTGCGCCGTGGCCCGGGTTCAAGTCAGGGGCATTGAACCTGGCACTTCGCCAATTCACGGACCCTGAGGCGGAGATCGTGGGCGTGGTCGACTCCGACTATCTGGTCGACAAGGACTGGCTTCGGCACACGGTCGGGTACTTCGCCGACCCGAACATCGCCTTCGTCCAGACCCCCCAGGACTACCGGGACTTCGAAGGCAGCCCCTACCTGACTGCCTGCTACGACGCCTACCGGTACTTCTTCGCCACGGCCATGCCGTCTCGCAACGAGCGAAACTCGATCATCTTCGCCGGCACCATGGGGCTCCTGCGTCTACCCCTGCTGCGAGCCATCGACGGGTGGGACGAGTGGTGCATCACCGAGGACGCCGACACCTCGCTGCGCTTGCTGCGGGCCGGCTACTGCGGGATGTTCATCAGCCGAAGTTTCGGGCAGGGCATCATGCCCCTGACCTTCTCGTCGTTGAAGAGCCAGCGGTTCCGGTGGTGCTTCGGAGGGATGCAGATCCTGCGTCGCCACTGGCGATCCCTGATGCCATGGGACAGGTCCCCGGACAACCACCTCTCGATCGCCCAGCGCCTCGACTACCTGATCGGCGGGGTGCAGTGGCTGAACGACTTCGTCTACCTGTGCTTCACCGTCGTGCTGCTGGCTGTGTCCGCGGCATTACTGCTCGGGCACTCGGTGGCTATCCGCCCCCTGGTCGGTCCCACCATCCTGCTTCCCGCGACCCTGCTGGCCTCGGGCCTGGTGCGCGCCGTGTGGGCGCTGCGCCAACGCACGCACATCACCTACCGCCGGGCCTTGCTCGCCTTCGCCAACTGGTTGTCGCTGTCGTGGACGGTCGCGCTGGCGTGCATCCAGGGCCTCACGCGCCGAGAAGGCGTGTTCCTGCGCACCCCGAAGCGGCAATACCGACACAAGCTGTCGTCGGCCTTCTGGGCGGCGAGGTCGGAGACCGTCATCTGGGCGGGACTGTGGGGTTCGGCGATCGCCCTCGCCGTGGTGGCCAACCCGACCTGGCTCCTGCTCGCCCTGTTGGCCTGGCAGGGAACCGTCTACGCCGCTGCGCCGTTCACGTCGTGGCTGGCGCAGCGCACGCAGCTGACGCCGGAGCTCGAGGAGCGCCGCCGGACCGAGGAGGCTCGCGAGCGGTTGCGGACGGTATTGCGCCCGGTTGCCATCGGGTCTGCGCTGGTCGGAGGGGCCGCCGGCTGTGTGGCCCTCGCCGTCTTCAGCCTGGGGGCGACCCAGACCGGCCCGGGGGGCAACCCGTTCTCGGTGCCGCAGCGGTCCGGCTCGGGCGGCCCCTGGGGCGTGGTGCCGGTGTCGAAGGGCCCAGCCACAACCACAACCGCCCCGGGCACCACGACGACCGTCCCGAACTCGACGACCACCGCGCCCTCTTCCAGCACCACGACCAACTCATCGAGCACGACCACATCGTCGACCACCACGACGCTTCCCACGACGTCGACCAGCCTCCCGGGAACCACCACCACGACGCACTGATCTCGCCGGAAGTGGTGAAGATCAGCTTCCGGCGTCGCCCTTCGGGGTCGGGTAGAAGCGGGTGGGCGAGAATTGCACCAGGCGGTCGATGCCCCCGGATCTGAGTAGCGCAAAACGTCCCTCGGGAACGTCGGTGGCCTCCCGGCGGATGAGTTCGGCCACCACACGGTGGACGTTGTTGCGGGGGTGGGCCGTATAGGCGGCGGCGAGAAAGCCTCTTGGCAGGTCCCAGGTGCGAAGTCCCGCCAGATCGGCCATGGCCCCCCACTGCACGTAGAAACCGAGGCGGTCCTCATCGGCGGTCAGACCGGGGCTGGCGTGGGCGACAACCGCGTCGGCCAGTCGCGGACCGACACCCCGGTCGAGATCCGGAACGCGGGCGCACAGGTCGAGGATGAGGCCGGCGGAGCGGATGGTGAAATCCTCCCCCGCAACCTCGCGGATCATGCCGGCGTCGTGCAACAACGACGCCACGTAGAAGAGCTCGGGGTCGAGGTTGGTCTTGTCTCCGGCGGCCAGGGCGGCCCCGATCAGCCAGGTCCGGTAGCCGTGACCGGCGAGGGCCGGGCCCTGGTCGGCGGCGGCCTCCTCGGCCAGACGCGTCAGAGCGGAGTCCGGCGCTGACGGAAGAGTGGCGTCGGAACCGGATCGGCGCCGGAGCGAGCCGAAGAGGCCCCGTCCCGTGTCGACGTACCCCCGTCGGATGGCGGACTTCATGGCCCGGCGCTGGTCGTCGCTCAAGGCACCGTTCGTGCTGCACGCCCACGTGTACGCATCGGTGGTCGGGGTCGGCATCGGTCCGGCAGCCTAGGCCCGGGGGGTGGGACCAGGGCGGGCCGAGTCGGTACCGTGTCAGACTCGTTCGATGGAGACGTCTGCAGCTGCCCAGGGCGCGCGTCTCGTTCTCCGCAACGCCACGGTGCTCGACGCCGACGGCCCCCGTCCCCGCAGCACCGTGGTCGTCCGAGGTCGTCGGATCGAATCCGTCGATTCCGATGAAGCCAGCACCGCCACGACCACGTCGGAGCCGGACGACCGAGTCGTCGACCTGGCCAGCCGGACGGTGATGCCGGGCATGGTGAGCAGCCACTTCCATGCGACGTATCACGAGCTCGGCTCCAAGCTGACTCCTTTCGGCCTGGAGGACCCCCCTGCCCTGCAGGCGGCTCGCGCCGCGCACCACCTCCAGCTCGCCCTGCAATGTGGCTTCACCGGGGTGGTGAGTGCGGGCGCCCCCTTCGCCATCGACGCCGGCATGAAGGCGGCCATCGCCGAAGGTCTCTTCCCCGGGCCTCGAATGGTGGCCGGCAGCCGGGACGTCAGTACGACGGGTCATGCCGGGGACAAGAGCTTCCCCTGGTACTGGGATGTCGGCGCCCGGGGTGCGATCAACCGCGCCGATGGACCCGAAGGATTTCGGCGGGCGGTGCGCGAGGAGATCAAGGAGGGCGCCGAGATCATCAAGATGTTCGTCACCGGCGGCCACGGCACCGTTGCCCCCAGCGAACGGATCGAGATGAGCCGCGCTGAGCTTGCCGCTGGAGTGGAGGCGGCCCACGAGCGCGGCGCCCGGGTACGGGGGCACATCGCCAACGGTGAGGCGATCCACATGGCCCTCGATGTGGGTGTCGACGTCATCGACCACGGCGACGGGCTCGACGACGCGGCCATCGAGCGAATGGTGGAGGCCGGGACGTTCCTCGTTCCCAGTCAGCTGTTCCCGGTCCGCTTCTCCGAAGCCATGGGCGGCGGCGGCCTGGGCTTCGCGTCGGGGATGCATGCCGACGTCGAACGGTCACTGGCCATCCTGCCCCGGGCCAACGCGGCGGGGGTCAAGCTGCTGTGCGGCGACGACTACGGGGCAATCGGCCTTCCCCATGGCTGCTACGCCGACGAGCTCGAGTTCTATGTCAAAGAAGCGGGGATCCCCCCGATCGACGTGCTGCGATGGGCCACGAGCAACGGCGCCGAGCTCCTCGGGCGCGGCCACGAGCTCGGATGGGTACGGGCCGGCTACCTGGCCGACCTGCTGGTGGTGGACGGGGACCCGCTCACCGACATTGGCGTCCTGCGGGACCGCGGTCGCCTTTTGGCGGTGATGAAGGGCGGTGGTCTCGTCAAGGACGAGCTCGACCGCCTGGCCGACTCAGGGCACTGAGCTCAGCGCGGCGCGGAACTCAGCGAAAGGTCTGTCTTCGGTCGCCGGGCCCGGAGATGTTCCCGGCCGGCGGGCGACAGGCCGATCAGGTGGCGGCCAGCAACCGGGTGCCCGGTGAGGTACCCGCGCTCGTTGGCCTCCTCCCACACCGGTAGCCGGGGGCACGAGGTGCGCCACGCCTCGATCACCTCCGCATAGGGACGAGGGTGAGGGTCGAGCCACTCGAGAAGGTCGAGGACGAGAGCGTCGAGGGTGTCAGGCGTGCCCGAATTCTACTGCCGGTGACGCCGGGTGACGCCACGACGTGAGCGGTTAGCTGGTCACCCGCTGACGACCGAGGCGGGCCGCCTTCTTCGCCGCGTACATAG
>DATGGF010000003.1:0-2298 GCA_035308625.1 Acidimicrobiales bacterium
AAGCCGAAGTGACGCATGGCGTTCTGGTGCGAGACCTTGGCGATCTGCTCGTCGGTCAGGCCGTGGAGGGTCTTGCCGAGGAGCTCGGGCGACGTCGGCCAGGTCGTGTCCGAGTGCGGGTAGTCGCATTCCCAGGTCACGTTGTCCATGTTCATGAAGTCCCGGCTGGCCAGTCCGAAGGCGTCATCGATGAAGCAGGTGATGACGTGCTCGTTGAAGACCTCGCTCGGCAGCTTGTCGCCGAAGTCCTGCAGCGTCCACGCCTTGTGGTGCTGGTACCCGTAGTCGATGCGCTCGAGGAAGTACGGGATCCAGCCGATGCCGCCCTCCGACAGCGACACCTTGAGATCGGGGAAGGCCCGCAACACCGGCGAGAAGAGCAGATCCGCCGCGCACTGGATGATGTTCACCGGCTGCAGGCCCATGAGCACGTCCATGGGCGCATCCGGCGCGGTGACGACGAGGGTCGAGGACGAGCCGATGTGCAGGCACACGATCGTCCCTTCGTCCGAGCAGGCGGCCCAGAAAGGGTTCCAGTGGTCGGAGTGGAAGCTGGGCAGCTTCAGCTTGGACGGGTTCTCCGAGAACGACACCGCGTGGCAGCCCTTGGCCGCCACCCGGCGGACCTCGTCGGCCATGGCCTCGGGGTCCCACAGCGGTGGCAGGGCCAAGGGGATGAAGCGCCCCGGGTAGGTCCCGCACCATTCGTCGATGTGCCAGTCGTTGTAGGCCTGCAGCACGGCCAGGCCCAATTCCTGGTCGGTGGACTTGGCGAACAGCTGCCCGCACAGGTTGGGGAACGACGGGAAGCACATCGAGCCGAGCACTCCGTTGGCGTCCATGTCCCGCACCCGGTCGTGGATGTCGTAACAACCCGAGCGGATCTCGGCGAAGGAGGTGGGCTCGATGCCGTACTCCTCCGGCGGCCGGCCGGCCACGGCGTTGAGCCCGATGTTGGTGGCCTCCTTGCCGTCGTAGCGCCAGATCTCGGTGCCGTCGTCACGGAAGTCCACCCGCGGCGCCAGCTCGGCGAACCGCGCCGGCATCCGGCCCTCGAACATGTCGGGAGGCTCGACCACGTGGTCGTCCACGCTGACCAGGATCAGCTCGTCCACCCGCACCGGCTGCCGACCGTCCATTGGCGCCTCCCGGCGTTGCCTCGCTGCCCTTTCCGCCGCCCCGGCGGCGGAGGAGAACCCTGACACGCGTGTCGGAGAACACGTTATCGTCGCACCCCGTGGAGGGACAGGGCGCACCGGCGACGCATCCCTCCGCGCCGTCGCCGCCCATGGCGCTCGACGGGGTGCGAGTCCTCGACTTCACCCGCCTCGGCTTCGGGTCGCAGGCCACGCTCATCCTCGGCTGCCTGGGCGCCGAGATCATCCGCGTCGAGAGCACGGCGCGCCCGGATCCGGTGCGGGTCATGCCCCCGTACGTGCCCGAGCCCGGGGAGCACGGCGAGGCCTTCGGCGCCGCCACCCTGGCCAACGCCACCCAGGCGCAGAGCGCGAATCGCGGCGGGATCTTCTACAAGTACAACACCGGCGGCAAGCGCTCGATCACCGTCGACGCTCGTCACCCCAAGGGCCTCGCCCTGCTGAAGGACCTGCTGGCGCACTCCGACGTGGTCACCGAGAGCTTCGCCGCCGGGACCCTCGAGCGCTGGGGCCTGGGCTACGAGACCCAGCGGGCGGTGCGCCCCGACGTCGTCTATGTGTCGATGTGCGGGTTCGGCCACCAGGGCCCCGACACCGCCCACGTGACCATGGGCCCGACGGCCCAGGCCCTCACCGGCCTCACCTTCATGGTGGGGCTCCCCGACCGGCCGCCGGCCGGATGGTCCTTCTCGTATCTCGACCACGTCGGCGGGTACCTGGGGGCGGTGGCCGTGCTGGCCGGGCTGGCCCATCGAGCCCGAACCGGCGAGGGACAGCACATCGACGTCTCCCAGCTCGAGCCGGCCACCGCCCTGTCGGGCGCGGTGTTCCTCGACGCGTTGGTGAACGACCGGCCCTCGCGGCGACCCGGGTTCCCCACCGGCAACCGGCGGCTGGCCAGCGCGCCGGGGGGCGCCTATCGGGCCGCGGGCGACGACAAGTGGGTCGTGATCTCGTGCCGGACCGACGCGCACTGGCGGGCCCTGGTCGAGGTGCTCGGCCACCCGGCCTGGGCCGACGACCCCGAGCTCGACAGCCTGGCCGGGCGCCGGTCGCGCGCCGACGAGCTCGACGCCCACATCGAGCACTTCACCGAGGGACGCGACCGTTACGAGCTGATGGACCTCCTCCAGCGCGCCGG
>DATGGF010000004.1:0-1917 GCA_035308625.1 Acidimicrobiales bacterium
ACCACGTGGTGGTGTGCGGCGGCCCGAGCGATGTCCCCGGCGCCATCGACTACGAGGAGCTGCTCGCCTCGTCTTCGCCCGATTTCCCCGCCGAGCCGGCCGAGGACGACCCCGTGGTCCTCATGTACACCGGCGGCACCACCGGGCTGCCCAAGGGCGCCCTGCTCGACCAGCGAGCCGAGATCCTGAACCTGTACCACGTCGGGCTCGAGATCGGCCTGCGCGAGGACAGGCGGTTCCTCTTCCAGTCACCCATGTTCCACGCCGCGGTGGTCGCCGGCGTGGTGGGCATCCCGGCCAGTGCGGCCACGTCGGTCACCGTGCCCCTCTTCGATCCTGGCCTCGTGCTCCAGACGATCGAGGAGCAGGCGATCGACACCACCATGGTGGTGCCCGTCATGCTCTCGCTGCTCGAGCAGGACCCTGGCTTCTCCCCCCACCGGCTCCGGAGCCTGCGCCAACTGGTCTACGGCGCGGCGCCCATCAACCCCGACTTGTTGGCCCACTGGCTGGACATGCTGCCCCACACCGATTTCCACCAGGGCTACGGCATGACCGAGGCGGCGTCGGTCCTCACCGTCCTCGGCCCGGCCGAGCACCGCGCCGGTTGCCTCGACGCGGCCGGGCGTCCCGTGTACGGGGTGTCGCTTCGCATCACCGACTCGCTCGGTCACGAGGTGGCGCCAGGGCAGACGGGCGAGGTCTGTGCCCGGGGCGGCAATCTCATGCGGGAGTACTGGTGCAACCCGGACGCCACCTCGGCCGCCATCCGCGACGGCTGGTACCGCACCGGCGATGTCGGCTTCGTCGACGGGAGCGGACTGCTGCACCTCACCGACCGGCTGAACGACATGATCGTGACCGGAGGCGAGAACGTGTACTCGACCGAGGTGGAGAACGCCTTGGCCAGCCACCCGGCGGTGCGCGAGGTGGCTGTGATCGGCGTGCCCAGTGAGGCCTGGGGCGAGGCGGTGCACGCCGTGATCGTGCTGCGCGACGGCATGGTGGCGACCGGGGAGGAGCTCATCGAACACGCCCGGCGGGTGCTGGCCGGCTTCAAGGTGCCCAAGTCGGTGGAGTTCCAGCAAGGGCCGCTGCCGTTGTCGGGCGCGTTCAAACCGCTCAAGCGAGAGTTGCGGCAGCGTTACTGGGCGGCCCGGGACCGCGGCGTGGCCTGACCGCGGGCGCTGTGCGGCGGCAGGACGAAGCCGAGACCCCGGAACTAGAAGTAGGCCTGCTCCTGCTGCCAGGTGAAGGCGAGCGCCGGCTGCCCCCGGCTGTCCACCAGCAGCTCGGCCATGCTCGGGTCACCCTGCCAGCCGCTCGAGTTGTAGCCGGTGCCCATCACGCACATCTGGCAGCTCAGGTCGAGCAGCACGTTGTTGCGGTGCCCCCAGCACCCGCTCTGGTTGGACTGGGTGCAGTCGATGTTGGAGGAGCCGAGCCCGTCGTCGTACATCCAGTAGTAGTCGGCCTCGAGCGGGTTGCCCACGGCCCCGGCCCAGTTGGATCCCCACTCGGTGGCCGGGTACCCCGACGGCGGGGAGGGGTCCTGACCGGCGGCCGCGCCCTGGGCGGCCGACTGGTCGAGGGCATCGGTCATGCCGACGAGCGGCGGCAGTCCGCGGGCGGTGCGCTCGAGGTCGGTGACCACGAAGATCTGATCGGCGACGTTGAGCTGGCTCCAGTTGCTGGGCAGCGCCATCGGCCCGAGGCCTTCTTGCGCCCGGGCGTTGGCGATGGCGCTCAAGGTGGCGTTCACACAGCCGGGGGAGTCGTCGTAGGTGTTCCCCTGGCAGCTCTGCAGGAAGTTGGGTGACGGCGCCACGTTCGACGGCTCGGCCGGCGGAAGGATGCCGCGCCTCGGCGCCGGCGCCGGCGGAGGCGGAGGCGGTGGTGGGGGGGTCGTCGTGGTGG
>DATGGF010000005.1:0-4782 GCA_035308625.1 Acidimicrobiales bacterium
CGGGATATTCGCCGCAGGCGCAAGTCGTGCTCCGGGCCATGCAGCACTACGGGCTGATCCTGGCCGACAACGGAAGCAACTGGTACTTCGGCGGCACCGCCGATTCGAGCTGGCCGTTGTCGCTGGTGGACGAGCTCAAGCGGGTACCGGCCAGCGCCTTCGACGCCGTGGACGAGTCCTCGCTCATGGTGTCGGCCGACTCCGGTCAAGTCCGCACGGCCGCGCCGGCTCCACCACCCCCAGCGCCGGCCCCCCCGGCTACTCCCACCACCGCGGCGCCCCGCCCCTCGAGCACGACGACGACGCTCCCGGCGTCGACCACCACGGCCGTGTCGACGAGTGTGCCGCCCGCGGCACCGGGTTCCGGTCGCCGGGCGCATGTGACGACCCGCACCTTGGCCCGGGTGCCTGCCGCTCGCGGTGCGGGCTGGGGGTGGTTGGCGCTCGGCCTCGCTGGGGTCGCGCTCGTCGCGACCGGGGCGCTGGTCGTGACTCGCCTGCGCCGGCGGCGTTTGGCGCCGGCGCAGCAGCCGGATTAGCAGGCCGCAACCGCGGGCCGAAGCCCGCCCCCTTGGAGGCGCACGAGCACGCTCGAGTCGCTCACGGAATCGATCGCTTAGTCAGCGTCAGACGGGGTGCACTGCCGAAAAGCCTAGCTGTGGCCGTCGGAACTTGTCGTTCCCTTGCGTCCCACCAAGTGGAAGATGCGGCTCAGCCGGCGGTACGGGTCTCGTCGCCCCGCCTCGAGCTCGACCGCGGCCGCGGCGTGGAGCTGGCCGACGTCACCGGGATCCACCGAGGATCCGCTCAGGTCGAGCCAGTCGACGAAGTGCCAGACCCCGTACCACGACTCCGGTGTCACGCCGTTGCCTCGTAGGAGGTCGCTCAGCTCCTCGACATGGTGGGCTCGGGTCGGCAACCCGAGGACCCCGATCTCCTCCCGGGCGTCGAACGACGCCAAGGCGTCGTCCCATCGGCGCTCCAAGGCCGGGCGCACCGCCATCGCCGCGGCGTTGCCGGTCATGATCGAGACCAGGCCACCGTCCTGTGTGCATCGGCACACCTGCTCGACCAGAGGCTCCGGCCGCTCGAGGTACCCGAGGACGCCGTGGCAGAGCACCCCGGCGAAGCGTCGGCCCTGTACCGCCTCGTCGGCCGTCTCGCCGTTCGCCTCCACCAACGTCACCCGGCTCCGCGCCTCATCGGGCAACCCCTGGAGCCGCTGCTGCGCCTTGTCGAGCATGGCTGGTGACGGATCGAGCAACGTCACGTCGTACCCGGCCTGGGCGAGAGGGAACGATTGGTGCCCGGCACCACCCCCGACGTCCAGCACCGGGCCTGGCGGAGCCGGCAGGTGTTCGAGCAACTGCTGGTGGATCACGTAGGTGCGGACGCGGCCCTTGGCCGAGGCGTAGGCACCATCGGCGAATTGATCGGCCAGGCCGGCCCAGGTGTCGTGCACGACACCACGCTAGGGCGTGTGTTGCGGCCCGCCGGCGGCGTCCTCGTCGACGACGTGGAATTCGACCCGGTACACGAGAGTGTCTTCGTCGATAGGGCCGGCATGGGCGGCCCGCCGCCGAAGGGATTCGAGGTCGACCTCGCCGGAGCGCCGGAGGTCGGCCCGGCCGATGGACGACGAGAACGGAAGCAACTCGATGGAATCGACCTCGATGTGCCCAGCCTCGACCGGGTAGCGGCCGCCCACCTTCACCTTGGGTCGACGCCAGAGTCTGAACGAGACCGTGATCCGGCCTGTCAGCACGTCGGCGCGCAACTCAGGACTGAACTCCACAATCGGCACCTTATGGCGGGATTTAGGGGGCGATCTCGACCGGAGTACCCGGCATGATCTGCGTCGCCACGGTCGTGATGTCGTTGTTGTGGAGACGGATGCAGCCGTGGCTGGCGTAGCTCCCGATCACCCAGGGCTGGTTGGTCCCGTGGATGCCGACCTGCCCGGGGCCGCCTTCGAAACTGAAGTACGTGTTGGAGAACGCGGAGGTTCCGAATGCGTAGGGGCCGTACGCGTCCTGCGGGTCGGTGAGCTTCACGATGAACGAGACGAAGTAGGAGCCCGTTGGTGTGGGTGAGTCCGGCGCCCCGGTGGCTACCGGCGCGGTGAAGACCGGCGCGTTGTTCTTGTACAACACCAGCTGGTGGGCCGAGATGGTCACCACGATGTGGTACGGGTCGGGAGTGATGGTCACGTCGGCCAGCGGGAACCAGGCAGTGGTCTCGTTCGGGCGGACCGGGATGTATGCCTGCACCCAGTCGCCCTGGTAGCCGGTCACGAGCAGCGTCAGCGGCGCGCCGAGCCAGTTGGGGTTGGCCAAATGGCTCACCGGTGTGGGCGCCCCCGGAGCGGCGTAGAGCGGCAACGACGACACCACTGCGGTGGCGACCGGCGTCGGGTCGACGATGGCCGACGGCGGGTAGCTGCCGGCGCCACCGACAGCACCGCCGGATCCGGCGACGAGCGGTACGGGCGCCACCGGCGTGCCCGCGCCGGGCGCAGGGTTCGCCAGCGTGGTCGTGGTGGGGGTCGTCGTCGTCGTGGTGGTCGTCGACGTTGTCGTGGTCGGCGCCCCACCGGCGAAGTCGTTACCCGATCCCGCGGCCAACGGCCGACCGGGGCCGGACCCGGTCGCCACCAGTCCGTACACCGCACCGCCCACCAGGGCCAAGGTGATGGCGATGGCGAGGAGCACGATGCGCTCTGTGCGCGTCGCCCGACGCCGCCGCCGCCCTTGCGGCACCACGATCCTCGGGGGAACCGGCGCTGTCGAAATAGCGGACGGAACCGGCGCTGTCGGCGCGGGTAATGGCGCGCTGAGCGACGGGGCGGGGACGGCGGGCGCCGGTTGCGGTGGAGCGCTCGCCGGCGTCGGCGCCGGTCGGGGAGGAGCGGGCTGCGGAGCAGGAGCCGGAGGAGAGACCGCGGGAGCGGGCGGTGCCGGCGGAGGCCGGCTTGGCTGGGTCGGGGCGATCGGTATCGGCACCGGTGGTGCTGTCGCGGGAGGAGGTGCGGGCGCGGGAGGAGGTGCGGGCGCGGGTGGCGCCGGCGGTGCAGTCGGGACCGGCGCAGTCGGGGGCGCTTGGCGCGGCGGACGGATGACCTCCCGCCATGGGTCCGGCGCGACCGCCGGACCGTCCCCCCCGTCCATCACCACTGACACCCCCCGCGTCCCTGCCGGCAACAGGCTAACGAAGGCAGGCCCTCCGGTCGATGGTGCCCTCGGACGATTCGGCCGGTGACCTTGGACCCTGGAACGCCGGGTGCGCCGGGCCTGACACTCACAGGAGTGGACGGCTCTCGGAGGATCTCATGATCGTGGCGGACCTGTTGCTGGCGGCAAACCTGGTCTTCTTCGTGGTGCTCGCCTTTCGAGCTCCCCGGGCGCCCCGTGCCGGCTTGGACACCCTGATGGACGTGGGCCTGCGGCCGGCTCGGACCCCGGCCCCGGCCCCGGTGCCGCTCGAGGCGGTCGGCAACGTCGTGCCCTTCCGTACCCGGGCCGATCTCCACCTGGCTCATGCCCGCTCTCTGCACCCGTCGAGCCACCCGTTCCTGAACCCGACCGGCCGGGAGCGGGCCACCCGTCGCTAGCGCCGGCGCGGCCCACGGGCCGCTTCGAGCTTCTTCAGCCGAACGTCAGCGTCACGTACCGGGGCCGGTACAGCGCAGCCACGGCGAGCGCCCGCTTCGACCCCGGGGCATTCACGTCGTAGGAGATCACCAACGAATCGGGGCCCGCATCGATGGCCGGCTGGACGTGTGCGTCGTAGGTGATCACGTTCCACGTGGCCGGATACTGCGCATGGTCAGGGGTGTTGTAGACGGGCTGGGACGGGCCGAAGGGCCCGGTGGCCGAGCACGAGTAACTGACGACGATGCTGTTGCCAACGGCTGTGCTCGCCGTCAGGCTCACGAGGACGTAGGCGTCTCCCTGTTTGGTCACGCTGAAGCCCTCGGCGGCGCTGCCGATCGGCGCAGCCTGCGTTGCGTCGGGGCTCCACCCGCTTCCGTCGTAGAAGAGCCACGGCTCCGACAGCGTGGTCGGGTCGACTTGAGCGACGTACGCGTTGCCGTTGGCATAGCCGTACGCGTACATCGACGAGCCGTCGTGCAGGACCCATTGGGTCCATTGGATGGGGCTCGCCGGCAGGGCGGTCATGGCGTGGAGCGTCAGACTGGGCAGGTCGAACTCGGCCAAGAAGTCGCCGAGGCGCACGAACGAAAATGCGTTCTGCTTGAAGCTGTACTCAGTCATGAGCACGTAGAGCTCGTTGCCCACGACCTCGAGCGAGTTCGGCCAGTAGCCCAGCGTGGCGCGCTTCAGCGCGGCAGGGCTCACGTAGGCGGCCGGTTTGGTCCCAACCGTCTGGTACAGCGTCTGTTCCAAGGATCCGGTCGGATCCTGGAGGACGATCGAGTTGCGCAGGATGGGCGCCTTGGCCCGGTTGCGCAGGCCCTTGGCCGATACGGTGCCTAGGAACGTGTCGTCGAAGAACCACAACGTGCGGCCGTCGGGGAGCGTGGTCGAGTGCGGGCCATCGCCCCCGGTCCAACTCGTGCCCGTAGCCGCGTCGGCATACGCGCTGAATTGGCTCTGCAGAGTCGTGTCAGGCGCAGCCGACACCGACGAGGGAAGCGTGCAGCCGGGCGATGCCGTTGCCGCCGTGTCAAGCCCGGACAGCGACACAGAGACGAGGGTCGCGGTGGCGATCGAGCACGCCAGCACGACCCGCCGGGCTCGACGGGGTGCCGAACCGGCTCGG
>DATGGF010000006.1:0-4614 GCA_035308625.1 Acidimicrobiales bacterium
CCCAGGGTGACGAGTGGGTCGTCGACGGCCACAAGTGGTTCATCAGCGGGGCGCGTGGCGCGCAGTTCGCCATTCTGCTGGCCCGCACCGAAGACGACCCCGAGGTGCCGCAGGCGGCCACCACCGCCTTCATCGTCGACCTGCCGTCGGACGGCTGGGAGCTGGTGCGCGACGTGGAGACGATGGCCGGCAGCCACAACCACTGTGAGATCCGGATCAGCGGGCTACGCGTCTCCGATGCCAACCGGCTGGGCGAGCGGGGCCAAGGGCACCGGCTCGGGCAGTACCGGCTGGGCCCGGCCCGGCTGGCCCACTGCATGAGGTGGTTGGGCCAGATCGAGACGGCCCTCGACCTCATGGTGGCCCGCGCCACCGAGCGGTACTCGCACGGGTCATACCTGTCGGAGAAGCAGGGCATCCAGTGGCTCATCAGCGAGTCGGCCATCGAGCTGTACCAGGCCAAGCTGATGGTGCTGCACGCGGCATACCGGATCGAGCACGGCCTGCCCTTCGTGACCGAGGTGTCGATGGCCAAGCACCACGTGGCCAACACGCTGTGGCGGGTGATCGACCGAGCCGTGCAGGTCCACGGCGCGCTGGGCTACTCGAAGGACTCGCCCTTGTCGGACATGCTCCTCCAGGCGCGTTGGAGCCGCTTCGCCGATGGCGCCGACGAGATCCACAAATGGCGGGTAGCCGAAGCGGCTATCGAGGCCTGGCGCACGTCGGGTACCACCCGGGCGGCCACCGGCGACCTACCCCTGTGAGGTTCTTGCCGCCAGGTGGAGCGCGCCGCCGGGCTCAGCGGTAGTAGCGGTAGACCACCTGGGCGATGCAGCTCGGCTTGGGTGCGCCCTCGCACTCGAGAGTGAGGTCCAACGTGACCTGCACGCCGCCTTCGACATCGGTCACCTCGCCCACCGCGGCACCGAGGCGGAGCTTCGAGCCGACGAGCACCGGCGAAGGGAAGCGCACCTTGTTGCAGCCGTAGTTGACGCCGAAGGTCATCCCCTCGACCTCGAGGACCTCGTGCAACAGCACCGGGGCAAGCGACAGGGTGAGGTACCCGTGGGCGATGGCGCCGCCGAAGGGCCCCGACTTGGCCCGTTCGGGGTCGACGTGGATCCACTGGTGGTCGTCGGTGGCGTCGGCGAACAGGTTGACGCGCGCCTGGTCGATCTCGTGCCAGTCGGAATATCCGAGATGGGTCCCCGACAGCCCGTGGAAATCCTCGATGGCGTGTACGACGGTGGTCATGGCGGGCCAGGCTACCTGGCCTCGCCGCCGGCTCCCGGCGGGACTACTTGAACCAGATGCGTTGGTACTCGCGGCTCTGGGGATGCAGGAGCAGAGCCAGCAGGACCACGGCGAACAGCAGGTTGAGGATCACGACGCTGACGCCGCCGAAGATGGCGCCGAGGAGTACCAGCACGTTCACCACAGCCAACACGACGGCGAGCACGTAACCCCAGCGCCGCTCGTTGGCCACGGCGAAGCCGCCCACGCCGAGGCCCAGCGGCACCAGGTCGACGACCTGTCCGAGGATCACGCCCAATATGCCGAAGAAGGCGGTGATGTAACAGAGCATCACGGCGCCCTGCAGCGTCTGGGGTTGTGAGGAGTCGAACCAGCGACGGGGCTCGGCCATGGGGCCATTGTGGCAGGTGGGAAGGGGCCGGGGATGTCTCCCCGGTAGCATCGGCGGCCGTGCACCACCCCCCGCTCGAGGCCCACGCCGGCGAGCACCATCACCGCGGCCTGCAGGGCGGTGGCGCCCGCGCCGCGGTATTCGGCGTGAGCGACGGGCTGGTCACGAACGTGTCGCTCATTCTCGGCATGGCCGGGGCCCATCCCCGCGCCGCGGTGGTGCGCCTGGCCGGGCTGGCCGGGTTGGTGGCGGGTGCCTTCTCCATGTCGGCCGGGGAATACATATCCATGCGGGCCCAGCGCGAGCTGTTCCAGCGCGAGCTGGCTCTGGAGACCGACTCGTTGCGCCACCGTCCGGAGGGGGAGCGTCACGAGCTGGCGGCCATCTACGAGAGCCGGGGAATCGAGCCCGCCCTCGCCCAGCGCATGGCGACCGAGATGATGCGCACGCCGGAACTGGCCCTGGAGACCCACGCCCGAGAGGAGCTCGGCATCACGCCGGGATCACTGGGCTCGCCGGTGCAGGCGGCGGTGTCGTCCTTCGGGGCTTTTGCCCTCGGCGCGGTGCTGCCCCTCGTGCCCTGGCTGGTGTCACGCGGGGTGCGAGCGGAGGTGGCCACCGTGGTGATCGGCGCGCTGGCCGCGCTGATCGTGGGCGCCGGGCTGTCGCTGTTCACCCGGCGCCGGTGGTGGTACTCGTCGCTGCGTCAGCTGGCCATCTCGGCGGTGGCCGCAGCGGTGACGTTCGGCATCGGGCATGCCGTGGGCGCCTCGGGTGTCTCCTGACACTCTCCCCAGGCCGTGCCGCCGCCCTCGGCGAGGCTCAGCGCAGTCGGCCGGGTTCAGCGTTGTCGGGCCGAGGCCACGTCGCCGGTGTAGGCCCGGTCGACGTGGTCGACATCGAACCCGAGCGAGCGATAGAGCGACACCGCGGTGTGGTTGGCCCCGTCGACATAGAGCATGGCCGTGTGGAGACCCACGTCGGTCAGATGCTCGAGCCCCGACAGCACCAGAGCCCGTCCGAGGCCCAGCCCCTGGAAGCCAGGGTCGACGCCGATGACGTAGATCTCGCCCACGTCGGGTGGTCCGCGGTGCACCTTGGTCCAACACGACGCGGCCAAACGCCCGTCGCGCTCGTGCAACAAGAAGCCGTCGGGGTCGAACCACGGCTCGGCCTCGCGCTCGAGCAGCGTGTCCAAGTCCCAGTTCCCCTGCTCGGGATGGCCGGCGAAGGCGCGGTTGTTCACCTCCAGCCACGCCGACTCGTCCTGGCCCACCACGAACGACCGCACCGCGACGCGTGGAGTCTCGTCGGAGAGAGGCAGGGCACGGCGCATCTGCAGCAGGTCACGGCCCCGGGCCAGCCCGCAGGCACTGGCCACCTCGTCCCAGGCGGGAGTGGGCTTGGGTACCCACAGGTGGACGTGACCCCCGCCCTGGTGGCCGATCTCGGCCAAGGCGGCGGAGAGCAGGTCCCCAACCACGGCGTGCTTGGCCTCCCGCAGTTCGGGGGGCACCACCACCTCCACCCCCCAGGTCCGGTGCCCGTGGCTCACCTGGGCATAGCCCACCAGCCGGCCGCGGTCGCCGTCGCGGGCCACGAAACCGGCGAAGCCCTTCCGGCCGCCGTGGACGAGGTCGAGCCACTTGTGTTCGCCCAAGGGCCGATGCCCGTCGGCCGCGGTGACCGCCGCCACCAGTTCGGACACCTCGGCCACATCGGATTCACCCATGCGCCGCTTCACTTGGACGTGGGCCACCCGGCGAGAGTACCGGCCCGGGACGCGGCACCGTAGGGTCTCGATGTGGCGAGCCCCCGCACATCGAAGGCCCCGACATCGAAGGCCCAGACATCGAAGGCCCGGGCATTGGGGGCACGGGCCCGGGAGATCGTGCGGCGTCTGGCCGTGGCTTACCCGGGCACCGCCCGCGAGCTGTGCGCACTGCAGCATCGGTCGCCCTTCGAATTGCTGATCGCCACCATCTTGTCGGCGCAGTGCACCGACGAGCGGGTGAACATGGTCACGCCCGAGCTGTTCGCCGCCTACCCCACGCCGGCGGCTCTGGCCGTCGCACCACCGGAGCGGGTAGAACAGATCATCCGCTCGACGGGATTCTTCCGCGCCAAGACGCGGAGCCTGATCGGCATGGCCCAGGGACTGATCGAGCGGTTCGGTGGCGAAGTCCCAACGGAGATGGACGACCTCACCACCCTTCCCGGCGTGGGGCGCAAGACGGCCAACGTGGTGCGCAGCGTCGCCTTCGGCCTGCCCGGCCTCCCCGTCGACACCCATGTCGGGCGCCTGACTCGCCGGCTCGGGCTCACCACGCACACCGATCCGGTGGTCGTCGAACACGAGATCGGCGCGTTGGTGGACCCGGACGACTGGGGAGCGCTGAGCCTCCGGCTCATCCTCCACGGCCGCGCCGTGTGCCCGGCCCGTACGCCGCACTGCGAGGAGTGCGTGCTCGTCGATCTGTGCCCGTCGGCCCTGGTGCCTTCCCGCGCGCCCGTGTCACCGGGTGCTGACACGAGGCGTGCCCGTACCGGCGCCCACACGCCCGCGAGAGCGCGGCCGCGAACAGTGAGTTGAGAGGGGTTTTTCCTTTGGTGGCTGGAAGCCGGGCTCGGGACGTGGTGTTCTAGAGGGCATCGGAACCGGTTCCCGCCACCTGGTTCCGTCAGAGCGGGGTACGGGATCCGCCGCCCGGCCCGCTCGCGCGACGGCGCCCTCACGGGCGCCGTCGCCGCGTCCAGGGCAGCGCCCCGCGGTCACTCGCGCTCAGCGACGGGTGGTGAGGCGCTCCAACCGGCGGCCGGCGCCGCGCAGCGCCCTCTCCACGGCGAACAGCTCGCTCGACACCACGTCGTCCTTGTGGGCCGCGGCCTCCTCGGCGATCCCGGCCACCCGGCGAGTGATCTCGGCCAGGGCGGTGGCCAGTGAGGACAGCTCGGCACGGGCAGCG
>DATGGF010000007.1:0-5516 GCA_035308625.1 Acidimicrobiales bacterium
GGACTGCCTCCGCCGGAGCTCGTCGTCGAAGCGGGCGAGGGCGCCGGCTTGGCGCGTGTCCTCGAAGCCGAGCACGCGGGCCAGGCGTTCGCGCGCCGCCGTGGCGCTCGGTACCGCGTGGGTCTGCTCCTCCTCCACCAGCTGCAGGCGGTGCTCCACCGTGCGCAGGAAGCGGTAGTGGTCGGCGAGCTTTCGGGCGTCGTCGGTCGACACGTAACCGGCGCTCCCCAGCTCGGCCAGGGCGCCGAGGGTCGAGCGTTCGCGTATGCCCGGGTCCAATCGTCCGTGGACGAGCTGGAGGAGCTGCACGGCGAACTCGACGTCGCGGATGCCGCCCCGGCCGCGCTTGAGCTCGCGGTCGTCCATGCGGCGCCGCGTCACCTCGGCCTCGGTCCTCGCCTTCATGGCCCGGAGCTCGGCCAGCTCGTCCGCCGAGAACACGCGTCCCCACAGCGCTTCGTCCGCGGCTTGGGCGAAGGCGGCGCCGATGGGAACGTCACCCGCCACGGGCCGCGCCTTGAGCAGGGCCTGGAATTCCCAGGCGTCGGCCCAGCGTTCCCAATAGGACTGATACGAGACGAGTGGGCGGGCGAGCACCCCGGCCCGGCCTTCGGGCCGCAAATCGACATCGACGCGGAAGGCGCCCCGGGCCACTTGCAGCGTCTGGCGGGCCCGGCCGACGCGCTCGTCGGCGCTGACGAACAACACGTCGACGTCGCTGGCGTAGTTGAGCTCGCGGCCCCCGAGTTTGCCCATGCCGATGACGGCGAGCTGCTGGCCACCCTCACCACCGGCGCCGGCCCCGTCGGTGTCGGCGGCGAGACGGACGGCGGCGTCGAGCACGCGCCCGGCCTGGTCGGCCAACGCCGCTCCCACCTCCTCCAAGCCGTCTTGGCCGAGCAGGTCGCGCGCGGCGATGCGGAGCAGCCCGAGGCGCTTGCTCCGGGCCAAGGTGTCCGCGTCGGTTTCGTCCCACGGCGGCTCCCGGCCGAGATCGTCGAGCACGTCGAGCGCGTCCACGTCGGCGATGCACAACCGGCCCAGCACGTTGCTGGCCGCCGACAGCGTGACGAGCGCCCTGCCGAGTGCTGTCGGCTCGTCGCCGTGGACCAGCCGGTCGGCCACTTCGGGGCGTTCGTCGAGCAGGCGGCCGAGGACCCCCCGCACCGCGTCGGGCGCGGCCGACCGGTCGGCCATCGCCTCGAGCCGGGTGCGGGCGTCGGGCATGGACGAAGCATGCCAGCCACTCGTGCGCCGCCGTTACGCTGACGGTGTGGACCGGGTGCGTCTCGCGCTGTGCCAGCTCGACACCATGGTCGGTGACGTCGACGGCAACGTGGCGCGCGTCCTGGCCGGTGTGGCCCGCGCCGAGGAGGAGGGCGCCGATCTGGTCGCCTTCCCCGAGCTGACACTGACCGGCTACCCGCCGGAGGACCTGTTGCTCAAGCCGGCGTTCCTGGCCGACAACCTGGTCGCCTTGGAGCGGGTGGCCGCGGCCACCGGGGCTTGTGCCGCCATGGTCGGCTTCGTCGACGTCACCGGGGACGGGAGCACCGGCGAAGCCGCGTCGCGGGCGGCCCGGGCCGCCGCGTTGTCGCGCCAAGCGGCGGTGAGCGGCGCGCCGCGACTGCTGCGCAACGCGGTGGCTGTGTGCGCGCACGGCCAAGTGGTCTCCGTGTACCACAAGCGGCTGCTGCCGAACTACGGCGTCTTCGACGAGGAGCGCTGGTTCGCACCGGGCACGGAGCCCCTCAGCCTCGTGACCGTGGCCGGGGTGCCTGTCGGGGTCACCATCTGCGAGGACCTGTGGTTCCCGGGAGGCCCCATTCCCGCGCTGGCGGCCGGAGGGGCCCGGTTGGTCGTCAACGTGAATTCGTCGCCCTACTCCATGGGGCGGTCGGCCGAGCGGCTGGCCGTGCTGCGCGACCGGGTGGCCGAGGCCGGCTGCGCGCTGGCCTATGTCAATCAGGTGGGGGGACAGGACGAACTCGTCTTCGACGGCGGGTCGATGGTGCTCGACGCCGCCGGAGCGCTCGTGGCCGCGGCCCCGCAGTTCGTCGAGGCCATGTTGATGGCCGATGTCGAATTGGCCGGGACCACGGGCGCGGGAGCTCCCGGGCTCGCGTCGATCACGGTGAGCGACGCACGCCGCCACGACGAGCTGCGTCCGGCGTCCCCTCCGCCTCCGCCGTTGTCGGAGGAGGCGGAGGTGTACGCCGCGCTGGTGCTCGGCACCCGCGACTACCTGCGCAAGAACGGCTTCACCGACGCGGTGGTGGGGCTGTCGGGAGGGATCGACTCGTCGCTGGTGGCCGCCGTGGCTGCCGACGCGCTGGGCCCCGGGCACGTGCACGCGCTGTCCATGCCCAGCCGGTACTCGAGCGAGGGCTCACGGTCCGACGCCGCTGCACTGGCCGAGGCCCTCGCCATCGACCTGCGGGTGGTGCCCATCGAGCCGGCCCATTCGGTGCTGGTCGACCTGATCGGCTCGGCTCTCGGAGAGCCGGCCGGCGGGCTCACCGACGAGAATCTCCAGTCGCGCATCCGGGGTGTGCTCCTCATGGCCGTGTCGAACGCCACGGGATGGATCGTGCTCACCACCGGGAACAAGAGCGAGCTGGCCACCGGCTACTCCACGTTGTACGGCGACTCCGCCGGTGGCTTCGCCGTGATCAAGGACGTGCCCAAGACGCTCGTGTACCGGCTCTGCCGTTATCGCAACACGATCGGGTCGTCGCCGGTCATCCCGGCGGCCGTGCTGGAGAAGCCGCCGTCGGCCGAGCTGCGCCCTGACCAGCGCGACGACCAGAGCCTGCCGTCCTACGACGTGCTCGACCCGGTGCTCGCCGCCTTGGTCGACCACGACCGGTCGATCGCCGACGTGGTCGAAGCCGGCTTCCCGGCCGACGTCGTCACCCGGGTGGCCCAGCTGGTCGACGGCGCCGAGTACAAGCGCCGGCAGTCTCCTCCCGGCATCCGGATCTCGGCCAAGGCCTTCGGCAAGGATCGCCGGATGCCCATCACCAACCGCTATCGCGACCGTTCGCCGGCCGAGGACGAGATGGTGCCCGGTGACCGCTGAGGGCGAACCGGAGGACAGCCTCGGCGACGAGGGCGCGCTGCCCATCGACCTGATGGCCCGGGTGGTGGGTTCTTACGTCTGGGTCGAAGGACGCCTGTTCGAGATCCTGGGCCACTTCGCCGCCACTGATCCGGCGCCCGTAGCAGTGCTGTACTTCGACGCCACCGCCGGGGGCTGTGCCGGCCGTGCCGCGGCGATGGGTGGGCTGCTCCCCCTGATCCCTGGGGCCGGGCCCGACGCGGTGGTCGTGGCCCCGGGTGACGAGGCGGCGGGCGCCCTCGACGACCTGGCCGGCCGGCCGGGAACGCTCAGCCGGCTGGCCGGGGTGGTGCGGGTGGTGCTTCCCCGGATGGTGGCGGGCTACCAGGCCCATCTGGCCCGCACCGTGGCGGTGGCCGACGCCAACCTCGCCCGGGTGTTGCGCACGGCCGTCCACGAGCACCTCGACGCCTTGTCCCAAGGTGAGGCCCTGCTCCAGCGGCTCGGAGCCGACGATCCCGCCGGCCTCGAGGAGGCCACAGCGGGGCTGGCCTCGCTCGACGACGCCCTAGCCAGGGTGGGAACCGGGTTCGTGCCCTGGCCAATCGACACAGGCGGGGTGGCCTGAAGGTCCTGGGCGGGGGCCGCCCGACCCCGCCCACGGGCGGGCGGACCGGCAGGAACTGCCCGCACGCTGGGGCGGGAGGGCTTGACTGTCCCGGTACACTGATTTCCACAGGCGGAACGTCCACCAGGCACCAAAGGGGGCCGGGGACGAGTTCGCCAGGCACGGTCCGCCGGGGCCCACAGGCACAGTCGAGAGTCATCGCGTGGTATCGGCCCCACCGGCCGCCGCGTGGTCCAGTGAAGGGTTGGTAGACGTTGGCGAAGGAGCGCGTCGAGCGCGACGAGGAAGACCTGGTCCGGCTGTACCTCACCGACATCGGCCAGTACCCGTTGCTAACCAAGGACGACGAGGTCCGCCTGGCCCAGACCATAGAGGCGGGGCGTGACGCCGAGCAGGACCTGCTCAGCCGTACGAGCAAGGAGCTGACCCCGGCCAAGCGCCGGGAGTTCAAGCGCAAGATCCAGACCGGCGAACAGGCCCAGCAGACCTTCGTCCAGTCCAACCTGCGCCTGGTGGTGTCGATCGCCAAGAAGTACCAGGCCTCGGGGCTCCCCCTGCTCGACCTCATCCAGGAGGGCAACCTCGGCCTCATGCACGCGGTCGAGAAGTTCGACTGGCGCAAGGGCTTCAAGTTCTCGACCTACGCCACCTGGTGGATCCGTCAGGCCATCACCCGTGGCATCGCCAACACCGGCCGGACCATCCGGCTGCCTGTCCACGCCGGTGACACCCTGGCCCGGGTGCAGAAGGCCCAGGCCCGCCTCGAGCTCAAGCTGGGCCGCCCGGCCACGCTGGCCGAGCTCGGGGCCGAGGTCGAGATGCCCGAGGACAAGCTGATCGAGGCCCTGCGCTTCCGGGCCGAGCCTTTGTCGCTGTCCGAGCCGTTGCGCGAGGACGGCGACGCCGAGCTGGGCGACGTGGTGGAGGACCGCTCGGCCGAGTCCCCCTTCGAAGTGGCCGCCACCTCGTTGCTCCCCGACGAGATCAACCGGCTGCTGTCACCCCTCGACGAGCGCGAGCGCGAGATCTTGCGGCTGCGCTTCGGCCTGGACCGGGGCGAGCCCCGGACGCTCGAGGAGGTGGGGGAGCACTTCAACCTCACCCGCGAGCGGATCCGCCAGATCGAGGCCCGGGCCATGTCCAAGCTCCGCCACCCCTCGTCGGACACCGGCGCCCGGGACCTGCTCACCGTCTAGTCGCCCTGGGCGGCGCCGGCGAGCCGTCACTAGGATGCGGGACGTGAAGAAGCTCCTCCTGATCGCCGTGCTGCTCACCCTCGGATTCGTGGCCGCCAAGCGGCTGCGCCAGGCCTGAGCCCAGTCCCGTCGCCCGCGGCCTGAGGTCGCGGCTACACGGATAGAGAACGCGCCTAGCGCTACGGGCGCGCCGCGCTCAGCGTGGCGTGCGCTGGCGCTGCCCGTGGCGCCACAAGAAGAAGGCCGCACCGGTGGCGGCCAGGGCCACGCCGCCCACCGCGGCCGCGGCCGACAGTGGCGGCACCGGGACGCGGTCGCGCAGGCGGACCGGGCGAGTGAATTGCATCGTCTCCCAACCCCGTTCGCGCGCCAGGCGGCCGAGCACGCGGTCGGGGTTCACCGCCACCGGGTGGCCGACCGCTTCGAGCATGGGGACGTCGGTGTACGAGTCGCTGTAGGCGAACGACGCCTCGAGATCGATCCCTTCGAACAGCGACAGGTCGCGGATGGCCTCGGCCTTGAACGGCCCGTAGGCGTAGAAGGCCATCTCGCCGGTGTAGCGGCCGTCGAGGTCGACCACCGCCCGGCTGGCGATGGCGCCGTCCACCCCGAGGTACTCGGCCAGGGGCTG
>DATGGF010000008.1:0-9549 GCA_035308625.1 Acidimicrobiales bacterium
AGGGCGCCACGACATTGCCCGTGGGGTACGGGCAGGTTTGCTTGGACGGCACGCACAGGGTGACGCTGGTCGGGAAGTCGAAGCCTCCAGCCACCACCGTCGGCGTCGACGGTACGCCTCGGTTGAAGGTCACCCGCATGACCCGGCCCGCGTTCCCACCCGGACCGCATCCTTGCAGCAAGCCCTTGCACACCACGTGGATGTCGATGAAGTAGAGCGTGCCGTCTGGCGCGATGGCCATGCCGAATGGGTTGTACTGGTTCGGGCTCTTGCCCATGTCCTGCGCGTTGGTCCCGGGCACCGGCGTACGCCCCGGCGCGGGCTTCCCGTCGGCGGTGAACCACCGGATCGACGGGTCGCCGATGTAGCTGCTCACCGCGTAACAGCTGCACGTCGGGTCCTTGGCGATGCCGGCCGGGAACGGGGCCTTCACGAAGTCGGAGAAGTGGACCTTGCTGCGCGGGTAGTTCCCGTTGGGACAGTCGGCCGCGCTCTTGGGCATGGAGGCGGCCGACCACCGCAGCACCGAACCGGAGCCGACTTCGGGCATCAACAGGTCGCCGTTGTCCGCCGTGCTCATCATGCCGGGCTGGCGCAGCCCACCCGAGCCGTCCGTGTGGTGCGGCCCGTACCCGCCGGAGTTCGGCCCGTAGACGATGCAGTACGTCGTGTAATTCGGCGCGAACCACTCGACCAGGCGCCCCGTGTCCGGCGGCGGGTAGTCCCCCTGGGCCGTGGCGATGTCGGCGCCGAAGATGTTCGCCTTCTTGTCGATGGCGCAGCCGGTGTACGTCGAGTTGTTGTTGAAGATCCCTTGGGCGGTGGGCGGTGAGTCCTGGCCGATCGTCTGTCCCGGCATCTTGTAGGGCCCCGGGACGTACAACACCTGGCCGCTGAACGACCCATTGGGCTCGTTGAGCTCCTCGCCGTCCGCCGGCTGCTTGTAGGGCTTGGCGCTGCCCGCGTTGTGCTGTCCCGGCAAAGTCGGGTCGAGCCCTCCGATGAAGCGACCGTCGGGAAGGATGCAGACCTGGCCGTTCAGGTCCCACGCGGGCATGGCCTGGCCCAGCGTGCCCGACGGCATCGAAACGAAGTCGACCTCCTCGTCCTGATCCCAGTAGACGAGGTAGGCGGCATTCCCTGGCGACCCCCCGGCCACCAGCGGGACCGTCCCCCCTGCCGGGGTGGTCGGCGGCGGTGAGGAGGTCGATGACGACGAACCGCTGCTGCATGCACTCAGGAACCCGAGGCTCACCGTCACCACGAGCCCCGACCCGATCGTCCTCCAATGCCGCATGCCTTCCCCCCGAAGACGCCGCCGATGTGGCCCGCCGATGTGCCGATCCTCAGCGCCGATCCCGACTGAGGGTCACGGCATCCTAGGAGAGTCCCTCCCAGCTTGTCTGGTGGCCGCCCACAGCTTCCGTACAGGTAGCGGCGCTGTACTCCTTGTATGCGCGCGATGGCAGGGCGAGCCCGAACCGGGGATCTCGGGGGGCAACCTCACCCCCGGTGGTGGCGCTGCATCGACGCCAGCCCGTCGTGGCGCGATCCGCGGGCCGCCCTGTCATCGCCGCGGTCGCTCCGTTGCCGGGCCTGTGGCCGGGAACTGGGGGTCGTGGACGATCCGGTCGTGGCTGTGCTGACCGTGTGGCAACACCGGCGTGAGGCCGCCTACGCCCGGAGTCATTCCTGGCGGCCTGTCCCGGGCGCCTGAATCCGAATGCCCTGCCGGCGAGGGCATCATGCCCCGCTCCTCCGGCCGGAGAGGGTGAGCGGCTCGGCCACAATGGTCGACCATGGCCGCTCCCTTCGCCGACGAGACGGCGGTGCACCGTGACGACACCGGCACCCATGGCGCGCGGCTGAGCCCCGGGATGGCTCGCTACCTCGGCGAGATCCCCGAGGTGTACAACCTGCGCCCGCTCCCCCAGGGCGGTGTCGTCTCCGCCCTGGCGCTGCGGGCCATGAGCGACGAGCTCGGCCACCCCGACCAGACGTTGCGCACCTTGCACACGGCCTTCGTGGCCCAGGTGGCGCACGGCCCGGTGCACGTCGACGTCGAGCTCCTGCGCCGGGGGCGCTCGATGTCACACCTGCGGGCCGAGGTGGCCAACGTCGGGGCTGAACGGGGCCACGTCACCACCGCCGTGTTCGGCTCGAACCGCCGCGGGTTCGACTTCGTGGACCTGGAACCGCCCGAGGTCACTCCCCCGGGGGAGTGCCCGTCGTTCCGCGACCCCCCGCCTCCGGGTGTGGAGCGGTTCCCACCCATGCGCTTCTGGGACGAACGCGTCGAGGGCCGGCCGGCCATGGGCCACGCACCGTGGGACGAGTACGTGCCCGGACGGGCAGAGCGGGCGATGTGGTACCGCTTCGACGAGCCGCCTTGGCTCGATGACGGGACGCTTGACCCGTTGGGGCTCGTCGTTCTGGCCGACACCATGCCGGGCGCAGTGCACGAGAAGATCGGCCCGCAGGAGGTCATGTGGTTCGCCCCGAGTGTCGACCTCACCGTGCATGTGCTCGACGAGTGTCGGTCCCCCTGGGTACTGGCCCACAACCGCGCCCGCCACGCCGGTGAGGGCTACGCCTCGGCTGACATGGCCTTGTGGGACTGCGGGCCCGACGGCCGGGGGGAGCCGAGGTTGGTGGCCTATGCCACCCAGCTCTTCCTCTTCAGCTTCTCGGTGTGATCGTCCCGGCGTGAGCCGGCCGGTCAGAGCGCTCAGGTCAACGGCACCGGCTGGACGGTCAGCCCCGGATCGAGGTGGGTGGTGTCGTTGAAACGTCGCAGGTGCCAACGGTCGGGCGTCACCACGATGTGCGAGATGGACGCATTGTCCGCCCCCATGAAGGCGAATGGCTCCGATCCCGTCGCCTGGGCCAACAGCTCGGCAATCACGCCGCCATGGGTGAACACCGCCACCCGGCGGTCGGTGTGGGCGGCGGCCACGCGGAGCACGCCATGGCGTACGCGCCGGGCGAAGGCGGCAGCCGGCTCCGCGCCGGGGATCACGTCGTAACGCTGTTCCTCCGACATCCGACGGGCCAACGGATGGCCTTCGAGGACATGCTTGCGGAAGACGCCGCCTTCCCACTCCCCCAGGTGGACCTCGCGCAGGTCGCGCTCCACCACCGGAGCGATGTTCAGCGCCTGGGCCAGCGGTGCCGCGGTGGCCACGGTTCGCCGCAACGACGTCACGACGATCGCGTCGATGGACTCACCGGACAGACGGGCACACACTCTGCTCGCCTGCTCGCGTCCCTCGTCGGACAGGTCGGGATCGCCGTGCCCGTCCACCATGGGGAAGTCACGTCCGTCGACAGCGGCCTCCGACTCCCCGTGGCGTACCAGGAGCAGCTCGGTAGCGCCGGGGGGACGCTCGAACCGCAGCTGGCGGTACTGCTGCGGCGCGCTCACGCGTCGGTGGGAGGCGCCGTGGGCGGGCTCACACCGGGGCAGTGTACGGGTGAAGACCCGCCTGACCGCCCGCTTGACGGCCCACCGTCGCCACGGCCCCAAGGGCCGACCGCACCCGGAAGAACACCGGGAGCGGAACCGATCGGAGACCGGGAAGCCGGCGGTACCCACCGCGCAGGACACCGTCGGTGCACCAGCCCGACCAGGCGTCGATGGCCGATGCCCGGAGCTGCAGCCGCTCGAGCAGACGGCGGTCGAGCGTGGCCAGGGCCAGTGACCGCTCCAAACGCACCAGCGGCGACGGCACTAGGACGTGACGGAAGTGGAGCACCTGCCGGGCGAGTTCCCGGCTGGCCGGCGTCGCCCCGAGTTCAGGTCCTTCGAGCATCAGCTCGAGATAGGTGGCCATCGCTTCTCGGGTCGGCGGCAGGATCTCGTCGGGGATGCCGAGGAAGCGCCCGAGGGCGCGCATCTGGGCGTGCAAGGCGTCGGCCTCGCCGGGGCGGAAGGGACGCACCCATCGGGTGAAGGCGACCTCGGCCGTGTCCACCAGGGTGGCCCACACCCAACAAAGCAGCGCGGGGTCGTGCGCCGAGTACGAGTCGCCCCCGGGATGCACAGCGCCGTGGATGTGGTCGTGGACGTATTGGATCCGATGCACCGCCCCCCGGGCGGTCCTCTCGTCGCCGAACACGATGCGGGCCGCCGCGTCGGCCGTGGCCAACGCCCGCCGCCACGGCTGGGACCGGAACCCGCTGTGGTCGGCAACGGCCGCTGCCACCTTGGGATGCGCCACCTCCATGACCAGCGCCCGCTGCACGAGCAGGGCCGTCACCGGCTCGGCGGCGATCCGCCGCACGATCGGCCACGTGGCATCGGCGGTGCCGAGCGCCGAAGCGGTCGCCGAACCGCTCAGCTGCGTCATGCCGCTGCTCCTCGGGCCCTGGTCAGGCCGGACGCGAGAACCCCCACCTCGCGGTGGGGGTCCTCTGGGGATGTGAAGTGTGGATGTGGATCGGGACCGAATGCGGAGTCCCGCTCTCATATCGGTCCGGGCCACCAGGGGCTTGAGCGATTTTCTGAATTCGCCTTCTACCTGGGAGAACGCTGCGCCGATCTGCCGGAGGACGACGCCACCACGTCCGAGGCCGGCCGGCGGCCGATCCGCTAGGAAGGATCCCGTGGAGCTGGAGCTGAAGGTCACCCGCTACGAGCACGAAGGGCCGGTGGCGGTCATCACCCTTTCGCGCCCCGAGCGGCTCAACGCCTGGACCGGGCGCATGCACACCGAGTACCGGGCGCTGCTCGCGCAGGCGTCCGCCGACTCCAGCGTGCGCGCCATCGTCGTGACCGGCGCCGGCCGGGGCTTCTGTGCCGGGGCCGACAGCCGGGCACTCGAGGGCCACGTGGCCCGGGGCGCCTACGACCCGGGGACCGGCCCCGATCTGGCCCGGCCCGGCTACGGAGTGCGGCCGGAGTTCGACGCCGAATTCGCGTACCACTTCGGCATACCCAAACCCATCGTGGCCGGGGTGAACGGGCCGGCGGCGGGGGTGGGCTTCGCGCTCGCCTGCTTCTGCGACCTGCGGGTGGCGGCGGCCGGGGCCAAGCTCACCACCGCGCACGGGCGGCTCGGTCTTCCCGCCGAATTCGGCCTGTCGTGGTTGCTCCCCCGGCTCGTGGGCCTGACCCGGGCCGCCGACATGTTGCTGTCGAGCCGCATCGTGCTGGCCGAAGAGGCCCTCGCCATGGGACTGGTCAACCGGGTGGTGCCGGCCGAAGATGTTCGGGGCGAGGCGATCACGTACGCCACCATGTTGGCCACCGAGGTCTCCCCCGCGTCGCTGGCCGCCACCAAGATCCAGATGTATTCGGACCTCCACGGCGATGTGGCCAGTTCGGTGGACGACGCGCAGGCGCGACTCGAGTCGATGATGGCCGGGCCCGACTTCGCCGAAGGCGTGGCCGCGCTCACCGAACGCCGCCCGCCGCGGTTCGGATCCCCGGCCTAGATTGGCGTCCGGCCGGGTCGCCCGGTCGGTCCCAGGGAGGTGTTCCATGGCCATAGCCGAGCAGGAGCTGGTGGTCCGGCACGTGGGCGAGGACGACGCGCCCTGGGTCGATACCGGCATGGGCGTCGAGCTCAAGCTCGTGCGCTTCGATCTGGCCCGGGGGACGTGGGTGCTGCGCAACCGCTTCCAACCGGGCGTCCAGCTCCAGCGCCACCGCCACACCGGGCCCGTCGAGGGGTACACGCTGGCCGGCCGCTGGCACTACCTCGAGTACGACTTCGTGTCCGAGGCGGGGTCGTACATCTACGAGCCGGCCAACTCCGTGCACACCCTGCACGTACCCGAGGACAACACCGAGCCGACCGACGTGCTGTTCGTCATCGAGGGGGCACTGTTGAACCTCAACGACGACGACTCGGTCGACAACGTCTTCGACGGCCAGGGCGCGGTGGAGGTCTACTTCGCCATGCTGGAGGCAGCCGGTTTCGCCCGGCCCAACGGGCTCATCATCCGCTGAGCCCGATCCTCCCCTGACCCCGGTCGCCACTTCGTGAGCGCACCCGACCGGCCCGGCACCGAGCTCGCCGCCAACGTCCTCGACCCCGCGCTCTACGCCGAGGACCCTCACCCCCTTTTCGCTCGGCTTCGAGCGGAAGCGCCGGTGGCGTGGAACGAGGAGCGCGGCTTCTGGGCCATCACCCGGCACGCCGACGTCGTCCATGTCGAGGGGGCCGGCGAGCTGTTCTGCTCCTCGAAGGGCATCCTGGTCGACGAGATCGGCACCAGTTACGAGTCGCCGCCCACGATCATTCACACGGACCCGCCGGCCCACACCCGCTACCGCCGACTGGTCCAGCCCGGCTTCAAGCCGTCGGTGGTGCGCGCCCTCGACCCCGTGGTGCGGGCCAGGGCCAAGGCACTCGTCGACCGCATAGAAGCAAGCTCGATGGTCGACATCGTGCCGGTGCTGGCCGTGCCCCTTCCGCTACTCGTCATCGGCGAGATGCTCGGCCTCCCCGAGGACGAGTGGGAACGGGCCTACGAGTGGTCCGAGGCCGTGATCCCCGGGGCCACGGACTGGCCCGAGGAACGCCGCCAAGCGCTCATGGCCGAGATGGTCGAGTACCTGGTCGAGTCCACCAAGGAACGCCGCCGCGCCCCCCGGCCCGACGTCCTCACCGAATTGGCCCAGGCGAGCCTGGACGGCGACCAGCTGAGCGATGCCGAGCTGGCCATGTTCCTGGTGCAGCTGCTGGTGGCCGGCAACGAGACGACCCGGAACCTGATCAGTGCCGGGCTGGTGGCTCTTGCCGAGGCGCCCGACCAGTGGCAACGCCTGCGCACGGACCCGTCGCTCGTGGCCCCAGCCACCGAAGAGCTGTTGCGCTTCACCTCACCGGTCATCTCGTTCATGCGCACCGCCACCCGCGACACCGAGGTGCACGGGGTGCGCGTGGCCGAAGGTGACCCCCTCCTCATGCTCTTCTCCTCGGCCAACCGGGACGAGGAGGTCTTCGGGCCCACGTCCGGCCGGATCGACGTAGGCCGCGACCCGAACCCTCACATCGCCTTCGGCTTCGGCAACCACTTCTGCCTGGGGGCGGCGCTGGCCCGGCTCGAGGGCCGGGTCGTGCTCGAGGAGCTCGCGGCGCGCTTCGCCACGGTGGAGCGAGCGGGCGTGGTCGAGCGCACGGGCTCGTCGGTGGTGGCGGGC
The DNA here is from genome assembly GCA_035308625.1 of Acidimicrobiales bacterium. Lineage (GTDB taxonomy): Bacteria > Actinomycetota > Acidimicrobiia > Acidimicrobiales > UBA8190 > DATGGF01. The sequence goes on from DATGGF010000008.1 coordinate 7,151, forward strand.
ATGCGCCACGCCGAGCTCTGCTTCAGCGCCGCCTGATCAGCGCCGCCTGATCAGCGCCGCACGCGCCGTTCGGAGCGCGAGGGCCGGCTCTGGGTCAGTCGTTGGCCGTGACCTCGGCGAGCAGGTCGGCGAACCGGGCGGCCGCCTCCGCCCGCCGGGTGGGGACGTGCTCGGTCGGCACGTCGACGGGCTGGTAGCGCTTCAACACCTGCCGGGCCACCGTGACCTTGTGGACCTCGTCGGGGCCGTCGTAGATACGGGCGGCCCGCGCGGCGCGGTACATGTGCTCGAGGGGCAGGTCGGTGGAGAAGCCCAGGGAGCCGTGCGCCTGGATGGCGCGGTCGATGACGTTGTAGAGGATCTGCGCCCCGAAGTACTTGATCATGGCGATCTCGACGCGCGCAGCCGGCGCCCCCTGCTTGTCCATCTTCCAGGCCGCCTGCAGGGTCATGAGCCGGGCGGCACTCATCTCGGCCATCGAATCGGCCACCCAACCCTGGACGAACTGCTTCTCGGCCAACGTCGTCCCGTGCACGAAGCGCGACACCGCCCGTTCGCAGAGCATGTCGAAGGCCCGCTGCGACTGCCCCAGCCAGCGCATGCAGTGGTGGATCCTGCCCGGCCCGAGCCGCATCTGGGCCAGACGAAAGCCGTCCCCCTCGTTGCCCACCAGGTTGTCCGCCGGGACACGCACGTCTCGGTAGATCACCTCCGAGTGGCCCCCGATCTTCCCGAAGTGGGGGAACGGGTGCTCCATGGTGGGGACGTCGCGCAACACGTCGACCCCGGGCGTGCCGGTGGGCACGACGATCATCGAGCAGCCGGCATAGGGATGGACGTCGGGGTTGGTCACGGCCATGACGATGAGGAAGTCGGCCACCGATCCGTTCGAGGTGAACCACTTGTGGCCGTTGATCACCCACTCCTCGCCGTCTCGCACCGCCGACGTGCTGATGAGGGTGGGATCGGCACCGGCACCCGGCTCGGTCATGGAGAAGGCGCTTCGCAGCGTGCCGGCCAAGAGCGGCTCCAGCCAGCGGGCCCGTTGCTCCTCGCGCCCTGACTCCTCGATGCCGATGGCCAGCAGCTCGGCGTTGCCCGAGTCGGGGGCGTTGTTGCCGAAGACGACCGGGGCCAGGAAGCAGCGACCCAGGACCTCGTGCAGAAGACCCAGCCGTACCTGCCCGAAACCCATGCCGCCGAGCTCAGGTGGGAGATGGGCCGCCCACAGGCCTTGCCGTCTCACTTCGTCCTGGAGGGGCGCGATCAACCGGAGCAGTTGGTCGGCCTCGAGCTCCAAGGTCTCGAGGGGCAGGATCTCCTCGTCGACGAAGGCTCGGGCCCACTGCAACTTGGCTTCGTATTCGGGCTCGGTCTCGAAGTCCCATGCCATGGTGCGATTGCCTCCTGAGCGCCGGGCGCCGGTAGCGTGTCCGGCCGTGCCCGGCAACGCCCCCGTGTCACCCGTCGGTGATCGTGTGGTCCCCACGCGTAGCACCGTCACCCTGCGCCCGCCCAACTCCTCGTCGATCGCCTCCCCCGGCGAGCCCTGTCCGGTGCAGCTGCCGCCAGTCCCCGGCGTCGCCGGCGCGCACGACGCCATCGAGGCGGCCGGGCGGGCCCTGCTGGACGAACGGCGCATGCTCGATCCCGCCGAACTGGCCCTGCTGGCCGTCGTCCCCGACGAATGCGTGGTCGAGCTGGCCGCCCTGGCCCACCGGGTCCGCCTGAGCTGGTGCGGGCCGGCGGTCGAGGTCGAGGGCATCCTCTCGGCCAAGACGGGGGGATGCCCCGAGGACTGCCACTTCTGCTCGCAGTCGTCGCGCTTCGACACGCCGGTCAAGGCCACGCCGTTCCTGGACACCGACCAAGTCCTCGCCGCGGCAGCCGAGACGGCCGCCCTGGGAGCGTCCGAATTCTGCATCGTGCTCGCCGTGCGGGGGCCCGACGAGCGGACCATGGGCCGGATCCTCGAGCTGGTCCCTGTCGTCAAGGAACGGACCGGCCTCAACGTGGCCGTGTCGGCCGGCATCCTCGACCCCGAGCAGGCGGAGCGCCTGGCTCGCGGCGGGGTGCACCGCTACAACCACAACGTCGAAACGGCGCGCTCGTTCTTCCCGTCGGTCGTCACCACCCACAGCTGGGAGGAACGGGCCGAGACGTGCCGGCTCGTACGCGACGCCGGCATGGAGCTGTGCTGCGGTGCCCTGGTGGGAATGGGCGAGAGCGCGGCCCAGCGCGTCGAGCTGCTGCTCCAGCTGCGCGACCTCGACCCCTCGGAAGTCCCGGTCAACTTCTTGAACCCGCGTCCGGGCACCCCGCTCGGGGACCGCACGCCGGTCGGCGCCTGGGAGGCCATCCGGTGGATCGCCTTGTTCCGCTTGGCGCTGCCCAACGTG
>DATGGF010000009.1:0-2380 GCA_035308625.1 Acidimicrobiales bacterium
TGCGTCCAGGTGTTGCCGCCATCAGAGCTTCGCCATAGATCCGTGCCGGGGAATCCTTGGCCGCTTCCGGGATCACCGTCGAGGTAGATCAACGACGGACTGGCGAGCACCACTTGCCCCCACCATTCCTTGGGTGCCGGAAGCGTCGCCCAACTCGTTGAACCGGCTGCCTGGGATTGGAGGACGGAGGTGCATTGGCCCTCGGTCCCGCATGGGGAGACGATCCGGAACACGCGATTACCAGAGGCTTCCAAGTCCACTACCGACTGCGTCATTTCGTTGTGCCACGTTGCCCCGCCGTCGGTGGTGACGAAGAGGGAAGGCCCGAAGGCGTAGCCGTCGGAAGAGTTGGCAAAGACGAGCCTCGATACACAGGCGTCGGTAGGACAGGGAGAAAGGTACTGACCGACCGCCATGGGCAGCGCCTTGTCGCTGTCCGACAGGGGGGCGTAGGTCCAATGCAATCCGCCGTCGGTAGTCGAGGCGAGAAAGCCGCATGTGCCGCTTCTCGGGGGCGGGGTGATAAGCGCCCAGCCCTTCGTCGTGCTGACGAACGTCCAGCTAAGGACATCTACGTCAGCCGGAGGAACCGTCGCCGCCCCTTCGTTAGATGTGCAATAGGGGTTTGATGTTGACGAAGAGGACTGAGCGTGAGAGGTGGTCGATGTCGTTGAAAGAGACGACTTGGGAGGCTTCGCCGCGGTCGTTCCGCACGCCGAGAGCGCAGAACAGACGAGCGCAGCGAGCAGCAACCGGAGCCCCACGGGCGGCATTGCATGGAATCGTATGCCCCGGAAGGAGGGTTGGGCGGGCCGCACGATATGTGCCTGATTCATAGTGGCGGGCAGACGCCGGAACTCCGGTTCTAGCGTTTGAGGAGTTCGGCCGGCGGGGCTCCCTAAGTGCCTGCCGCCTCCGGGTTGGCTTTTGAGCGAAGCGCCGGCCGGCCGGGCTCCTGGCCACGGCGTGGCTCGAAACAGGCAAGCACCGGTTCTCATCAGGATTGCCCGTCGTGGCTCCTAATCGACCAAGGGAGGACACGATGGTGGTGATCGGCATCGACCCCCACAAGGGGTCTCACACGGCAGTGGCGATCGACGAGGACGAAACCAAGCTGGCCGAAGTCCGCGTCAGAGCCGACCGGGGACAACTTGAGGGGTTGCTCAAGTGGGCGATCGAGTTCCCCGAGCGCTCATGGGCGATTGAGTCGGCAGGTGGGCTCGGGGTATTGTTGTCCGAGCAGCTTCTCGAGGCCGGCGAGGAGGTCTTCGACGTCCCGCCGATGCTCTCGGCCCGGGTCCGGGTGCTGGCGACAAGCAAGTCCCAGAAGAACGACCCCAACGACGCCTACTCGGTGGCGGTGGCCGCCTTGCGATCTCCCAGGTTGCGAGGAGCCGAGAGTGCCGAGCACGTGACGGTCCTGCGTCTGCTGTGGAACCGCCACAAGAACTTGTGCTCGGCCCAGACCCAGGCCGTGTGCCGACTCCACGCGCTGCTGGTGGGCATCCTCCCTGGTGGGGCCCGGAGGAGGCTGTCGCCGACGATGGCGGCAGCGATCCTCGCCGGCGTGCGGCCCACCACCGCTGTGGAGCGGGCCAGGAAGCTCCAGGCCCAAGAGCTCCTCGCCGACCTTCGTCGCTTCGACGCTCAGCTCAAGGCCTCGAAGAGGCGGATCGCCGAGTTCGTCGCCACCGTGCCCACTTCCTTGGATGAGCTCTCGGGAGTGGGGCCGATATCGACAGCCATCATCCTTGCCCATACCGGCGACGTCCGTCGGTTCCCGAGCGCGGACGATTACGCCTCCTACAACGGCACGGCGCCCATCGAAGCCTCGAGCGGCCCGAGGAAACGTCACCGGCTCAATCCTCGGGGCAATCGCCAGCTGAATCACGCCATGCACATCATCGCCTTCTCCCAGCTCTCCCACCCGGGCCCGGGGCGCGACTACTACGAGCGCAAGATCGCCGAGGGCAAGAGTCAGAAGGAAGCGGTGCGCTCCCTCAAGCGCCAGATCTCCAACGCCGTCTACCGCCAACTGCGCATCGACGCTGCCCGATAGGGCGCGGATCCGGGAGGGCAATTAGGGGCGTCTCCTAAGGCCAGCGCGGCCGGCTCACACCCTGAAACCGGCTCTTCGGCGAGGCCACTTCCCGGATCCACTACCAACGCTACGCCTCACGGCCAGCCCGTGCTCGAGCGCGGCCCGAGCCTGGGACTTGACGCAAACAGGCTTCGAACTGCGCTACCTGGCGGGCAAGACGGGGCGCTCATAACACTCGGTGGGGACGATCCCGGTCGGGCTCAGGTGGAAGCTGGCTCGGCCTATGGCTGGACCGTTGTGTTGCCCATCGTTGTGTAGGCAATCACGACGACCGGCATT
>DATGGF010000010.1:0-10855 GCA_035308625.1 Acidimicrobiales bacterium
CGGCGCCGGGAGCGAGGCGAGCGGGTCCGGCCCGGGGCCCGGGCGACTGGCGTACAGAGTCACGTCGGGCGCCGTGCCCGCGTCGTCGTCCAGTCGACCGAGGCCGTCGACCAGGCCGCGGACGTAGGTGCCGATCCCACCGGGAACGGCACGGCGCAGCTGTTCCGCCACCAACAGCACCTTCGTGGTGGCGAGACCCGTCTTCGACGCGTTCATCGTGGCCTCGGACTCGACTCGGCCGCGCCTGATGGGCCGGACGCGCCTGCCGCATCGGCGGCGGCGTGGTAGAGCTCGGTCAAGCCCGATGCGCAGAGCTCCCAGGTGAACCCGGCGGCCCGCTCGCGCCCTCGCTCCACGAGCTGCCGGCGTAGGTCGGAATCGTCGAGCACGGCGGTGAGTGCTGCCGCTAGGGCATCGACGTCGCCCGGGGGGACGAGCACCCCGGCATCGCCGACCACCTCGGGCACGGCGCCGGCGGAAGTGGCCACCACCGGCACACCGGCGGCCATGGCCTCGAGCGGAGGGAAGCCGAATCCCTCGTACACCGACGGGTAGGCCAGCAGGGTCGCGTCGGCGCGAAGGGCACCGAGCGTCGCTTCGTCGACGTATCCGGTCCGCACGATCCGATCCCGCCAGGGCGAGACTTCGACGGCGTCGTCCAGCGCGTGGGAACCCCATCCGTCGCCGCCGGCGATGACGAGGTTCACTTCGCGATGGTCTCCAGCCAAGCGGTCGAAGGCGCGGACGAGGCTTGGGTAGTCCTTGCGCGGTTCGACGGTCCCCACCGACAGGATGAACGGGCCCCGCCCCGCCGTGACCGAGTTCGGGAGGCGGCCGGAAGCGCCGTCGGAAGCGGTGTTGGGGCTGTGCGGGATCCCGTGGGGCACGGCACGAACCCGGGTGGGGTCGGCGCCCAGACGTTCCACCACCTCGGCGGCCACGAACTGCGACGGTGTGTGCACCCAGGCGCCCTCGGCCACCGCCCGCCGCACCAGCGCGGGAAAGGCGAGCGACGACGCGTCGCACAACTGGGGGAAGCGCTCGGCGGTCAGGTCGTGCACCGTCACCACTCGGGCCGCGGCGCGTGTCGGGGGCACCACGTAGTTCGTGCCGTGGACCACGTCGCACGGGCCCAGGAAGCGCTCGGCCGCCGGCATCCCCAGGCGTCGCCAGGCGAGGTGCAGTGGGCGGGCGGGCATGGACCGCTGTAGCGCCCGGACACCGGGCGGTAGCTCGGGAGGGAGCCGGCGGCGCCGGCGCCACGTCACGGCGAACGCGGAAACGCAAAGGTCGGATCGCCGGCCCAGGCCTTCCAGTGCCCCGGCGCAGAACGCCCCCACGCCGGTGCGCGGTCCCAGCAACGGAGTCGCGTCCAGCGCGACGCGCAGGCGCCGCTCGGCCGGGGACTCCGGGGTTGGCACCAGCGGAGCCTTGCACACCGGGCCTGGTGACCGTGCCCGTTAGCCTGGCCCAGTGATCACCGCAGTGGCCGGGGGTGTGGGCGCGGCACGGCTCCTGCGCGGGCTCGTACGCGTGGTTGACCCGACGGACGTGACGGCGGTGGTGAACACCGGTGACGACACCGTGCTCCATGGACTGCACATCAGCCCGGATCTCGACACGGTGATGTACACGTTGGCCGGTCGCAACGACGAGGAGCGAGGGTGGGGCCTGGCCGGCGAGACCTGGGCCGTGATGGACGCGCTGCACCAGTTGGGTGGCGAATCCTGGTTCCGGCTCGGCGACCGGGACCTGGCCACCCACCTGTACCGGACGCAACGCATGTCGGAGGGCGCCGCCCTCAGCGCGGTCACGGCCGAACTGGCGGAACGGACCGGAGTTAGGGTGCGTCTGCTGCCGATGACCGACGCTGCTGTGCGAACCCGTCTCGTGCTGTCGGAGTCCGGAGCTGAAGTCGCCTTCCAGGAGTACTTCGTTCGTCTGCGCCACGAGGTGGCCGTTCGGGCGGTGCGGTTCCAAGGCGCCGATCTCGCCACTCCCGGCCCCGGGGTGCTCGACGCCATCGTCCAGGCCGAGGTCGTGATCGTCTGCCCTTCCAACCCTGTGTTGTCACTCGGCCCGGTGTTGGCGGTCCCGGACATCCTCGATGCGATCCGTGGCCGCCGAGACCACGTCGTCGCCGTGTCGCCCATCGTGGCCGGGGCTGCCATCAAGGGTCCGGCGGACCGATTGCTGAAAGAACTTGGTGAAGAGCCCACCGCGGTGGGTGTGGCCCGGCGGTACTCGTCGTTCGCGGGCACGCTCGTCATCGATGAGGCCGATGCCGCGCACGCCCCGGAGATCGAGGCGTTGGAGGTCCGATGTGTGGTGGCGCCAACCATCATGCACGGACCCGAGGAGGCCGCCCGTCTGGCCGCCGTCGTGCTCGACGCGGGCCGCCACGGTCCGGGGCGCCGCTCCCGGGACCACAGCAGCCGGGTCCCGTGACTACGCCGCTCACCGTGCTGCCGGTGACCGGCATCGGCGAGATCCAGCGAGGAGACGACCTCGCCGCCATCATCGCCGGAGGCGCGGAGCTCCGGTCCGGAGACGTGGTGGTCGTCACGCAGAAAGTCGTGTCCAAGGCCGAGGGCCGCATGGTCGCTGTCGACCCCGAAGACCCGGCAGCCCGGCTCGATGTCATCGCGGCCGAGAGCGTCCGCGAATTGCGGCGGCGCGGGGACCTGGTCATCACCGAGACCCCTCACGGCTTCGTGTGCGCCAACGCCGGCGTCGACTTGTCGAACGTCGACCGCGGCTGGGCGGCCTTGCTCCCCGAGGATCCCGACCGGTCGGCCCGACGGATCCGGCATGGCTTGCTGGCGGCCACCGGGGTGGAGGTGGCGGTGATCGTGTCCGACACCTTCGGGCGGCCGTGGCGCCGAGGCCTGACCGACGTGGCCATCGGTTGCGCCGGCATCGCCGCCGTTGTCGACCTGCGCGGCACCGCCGACGACCGCGGCCGCCCGCTCATTGCCACCGAAGTGTGTGTGGTGGACGAGATCGCCGGCGCGGCCGAACTCGTCATGGGTAAGGCCGCCGGGATCCCCGTCGCCGTGGTCCGGGGCGTCGACCCGGAGTGGTTGCGCCCGGGCTCGGTACACGACGAGATCGTGCGGCCCCCGGGCGAAGACCTCTTTCGCTGAGTCAGCCAGCAGCGCGGCGGACGTGGTCCAGCACGGCGGTGACTCCGTCGGCCAACTCGGTCCACGATCGCCAGCCGAGGTGGATGGCGGCACGCTCGGGATCCAAGGCGCTGCGCATCAACTCCCCGGCCCGGGGCGGCGCATAGACGGGTTCCGCCGTCACCCTCGCCCGCTCGGTCATCACGCGGGCCAGCTCGTTGACGGTGACCTCTCGACCGGTGCCCACATTGAGCAGGAGTCCCCCGCCGCGTGTCGCCGCCCGGACGAAGGCGTCCACCACGTCGTCCACGAACACGAAGTCCCGAGTCTGCTCCCCGTCGCCGTAGATGGTCACCGGTTCGCCTCGCAACAGGCGTCCAGCGAACATGGCCACCACGCCCGCTTCTCCGTGAGGATCTTGCCGGGGCCCGTAGACGTTGGCCAGGGCCAAGGCGCAGAATTCGAGTGAGTGCAGCTCGCGGTACGCCTCGAGATAGTCGATGGCCGCCTTCTTGGACACGCCGTACGGCGACAGCGGGTGATGCGGATGCGACTCCCGCAACGGAAGGTCAGCCGAGTCGGGATCGCCGTAGAGCGTCCCGCCGCTCCCGGCGAACACCACCCGCGCCGCGCCCGCCGCTCGTGCTCCTTCGAGGACGCGCAACGTCCCCAGGATGTTCACGTCGGCGTCGAACACGGGCCGATCGACCGAGACCCGCACGTCGGCCTGGGCGGCGAGGTGGAACACCACCTCGGGCCTCCGGCGGGCCAGCAGCTCGACCATCTCCCCCGACCGGATGTCGATCTGGTGGAAGGTGATCTCGTGGGCAGGGTCGGCACGCGCGTCGGCAAGATTGCCGAGCGTCCCCGTCGACAGGTCGTCGACCACGTCGACAGCGTGCCCTTCGGCCAGCAAGCGGTCGACGAGGTTCGAGCCGATGAAGCCCGCCCCGCCGGTTACGAGCGCGCGCACCGCGGTTACCCTTCGACGCCCGCGGCAGCGGGCACCCGGGCGTCACGCAGGATGGCTCCGGCCTCGATCACGGTGCCATCGCCCAGCACGCAGGTCGGTTCCAACACGCAGTCGGGCCCCACCGCCGCGCCCCGCCCCACGATGGATCCACGCACCACCGCCCCGGAGGCGATGCAGGCCCCGGGGAGGAGCACCGAGCCCTCGACCGTCGCTCCGGGATCGAGCCGGCAGTGGGCGCCGACCACGCTCGAGCGCACCGTCGATCCGCGGGCGATGACGGCCCCGTCGCCGACGAGGCTCGCCGGCTCCACTTCTCCGTCGAGCTCCGGGTGGCCGATGACCCACACGCCCTCGGCCACGGACCGAGCCTCCGGCGCCGGAGGCATGGCGCGTCGACCGTTCAACAGATCGGCATTGGCGGCCAGGTACGCCTGCGGTGTCCCGGTATCGAGCCAGTAGCCGGCGTCGTAGCGCGCGTAGACGGCGCCGTCAGCCACCAGCGCCGGAAAGGTCTCGCGCTCGATGGAGACGCGGCGGCCGGAGGGGATGCGGTCCAGGATCTCGGGTTCGAGGACATAGGTCCCGGCATTGACCCGATTGGTGGGTGCTTCCCCCAGGGCCGGCTTCTCCAGGAAGGTCTCCACTCGGCCTTCGTCGTCGGTGGGGACGACCCCGAAGCGCGACGGGTCATCCACCGCGGTGAGCGCGATGGTGGCGAGGGCGCCGTGCGAGCGGTGGAAGGCGACCAGTGCGGTGACATCGAGATCGGTGAGGACGTCACCGTTCACGACGAGGAACGTGTCGTCGAGGTGGTCCGCTCCGGCGGAGAAGCGCACGGCGCCGGCCGTATCGAGCGGCTCGGGCTCGACGGCATAACGGAGGGCCACCCCGGCCGCCGAACCGTCGGGGTACGCCTCGAGGAAGGCGTCGGGCCGGTACCCGAGGGACAGGATCGCCTCGTCCACCCCGTGAGCGGCCAGCTGCGTCAGGACACGCTCGAGGAGGGCGACCTCGGCCACCGGCAGGAGTTGCTTCGGGGTGGTGTAGGTAAGGGGCCGGAGCCTGGTCCCTTCACCCCCGACGAGCACGACGGCTTTCACGTCCGCTGGTTGTGCCCCGCCCCCGGGCGTGTCAGTGGCCGGAGGCGCTGGTCGTGGTGGTGACCTGCGGGACGGTCGTGGTCGGTGTGGGGATCGTCGTGACGACGGGCACCGGCGTCGTCGTCGTCGGCGTGCTGGCCGCCGATCGATCTTGGAGCAGCGTGGTGATCACCGACGCGGGCGGCTTCGGGATCGACGCGCCGGAGGGGACGAAGGCCACGGTGATCAGCTGCCCGTCGGCCAGCTTCAGTGCCGAAGGATCGGACGGCTGGAACGGGTGGTTGGACCCCGGGGGCGCGAAGCTCGGCCATACCTTGACCTGCACCCGGCCGACCTTGCCGGCATCGGGGGTGCCGGCCGGACAACGCTGGCCGTCGACGTGGGCCGTCTTGCCCGGGAGCTTGAACGACGTCCCGGTCAGCTGAAGACCCGGGTACAACGCGACGAAGCGGCCGAGCGTGGCGTTGTTGCCGGCGTCGGCCGCCTTGGCCGGGCTGATCTCGATGACCCCGTCACCGGCGGTGTGGATGCCCGGCGACGCGGTGGCCTCGTTCGGATTGGCGGCCAGGTTGGGCTGCACGGTGCCACAGACGTCGAGCGCCAAGGCAGCGAACCAGTGGGTCCCGATGGTGGGCGCCGTGCCGGCCGTGGGGTGCTGACGCTCGTAGCGGCTGTAGACCACCAGGGCCAAGCCGAGCAGGACGATGAGCACCAGGCTCCCGTACCAGCGCATCGGCATATGGCCGCGATAGCTGCGCCCGCCGCCGGTGGCGGCGGCGCGAGTGACCCACCTGCCCGTGTCGCTCCTGGCCATGACCGGAGGGTCACCCTAGTCCGCCTGCCGCGGCGCTCCGCTCGATCGGGAATGCGGCCGCCAGAGCCGCTGCAGCACCTGACGGATGGCCAGGGCCACGAAGCGCACACCCAGCGCCACGGCGACTCCGGGCAGGGCCAGCCGCCGCCAGCCGGTGGACCGCTGGGCGGCAAAACGCAACGCCGAGCGGTGATGCTCGGCCAGCATGCGCAGAGGGCGCCTCGCGGTGGAATGACCCTGTACGTGGGTGACCGTGGCGGCGGGCACGTAGGACACGCCGTAGCCGAGACGCCGGGCGCGGAAACAGAGATCGACGTCCTCCAGGTACATGAAGTAGCGCTCGTCGAAACCATGGAGCTCGTCGAGCGTGGAGCGACGGGCCATGAAGCAGGCGCCGGACACCCAGTCGACCTCGCACGAGCCGACGAGGTCGATGTCGTCCATCCGGTAGCGCCGGCTGAAGCGGTTGCCCGGGGCCCAGGCCCCGAGCACGACATGACCGGCCGCGTCGACCCACGAAGGGAACCGCCGGGCCGAGGGGTAACGGGTCCCGTCGGCGTCGAGGATCTGTGGCCCGGCTACGCCCAGCGACGGATCGGCCTCGAGCGCGGCCGCCAGCGCGGCGACGGCACCCTGATGGACGACCACGTCGGGATTGGCCACCAAGACGAGCTCGGCCTCCACGACGGCCAGGCCCCGGTTGGCGCCGGCGCCGTAGCCGAGATTCCGGCCGGTCCGCACCACACGCACACCGTCGTCGACGGCTTCGAGTCGCTCGGACGAGCCGTCGCTCGAGGCGTTGTCCACCACCACCAGCTCGGAGACGCCTTCGGCCCGCAACGAGGTGACGCACTCGAGCAACAGGTCGCCGGCGTCGTGGTTCACGACGACGGCGGCCGGCGACCGGCTCACGCCGGCCGGCCTCCTTCGGCCCCGAGCGCGCTGACCAATCGGTCGAGCGCCTCTTCCCACGGGGGGAGCGAGGGCAGTCCCAGCGATCGCCAGGCGGCATTGTCGAGGACCGAGTTGGCCGGCCGCGGTGCAGGACGCGGCGGATCGAGATCAGCGGTGGTGATGGCGACGACCCGGCTGGGATCGTGGCCCGCCGCGGCCAGCGCCTGACGGGCGAACCCGAACCAGGTCGTCGCCCCCTGGTTGGTGAGATGGAACAGCCCGGGCAGGCGCTCGCAGGCCACCGTGGCCAAGGCCCCGGCCAGATCGGCGGTGAAGGTCGGGCAACCCCGCTGGTCGTCTACGAACCGAAGCTCGCCCTGGCCGGCGCCGAGGCGCAGCACCGTCTTGGCCATGTTGGAACCGTGGAAACCGCACACCCACGAGGTCCGCACCACTGTGGCCCCCGCGCCCACTTCGAGCTCGCCGCCACGCTTGCTGCGCCCGTACACCGACAGCGGGTTGGTCGGGTCCCACTCGACATAGGGCCGGTCGGCAAGCCCGTCGAAGACGTAATCGGTCGAGACGTAGACGACATGCGCATCCCACCGGCGGGCCGCCTCGGCCACGTTCCTCGCGCCCATGGCGTTCACGGCGAACGCCCGGTCCGGCTCGCTTTCACAGGCATCGACGGCCGTGAAAGCCGCGGCATGAACGATGACGTCGGGCCGGAGCCCTTCGACGGCGGCCATCACGTCGTGGCGCTGCGTGACATCCAGGCGATCGCGGGTGGCGGCCACCACGTCGCAGGGTGTGCGCACACCGAGCCGGCCGGTGGACGGCGACCCCCGGAGCCCGCCCGCGGGCACAACGCCGTTCAGCGCATCGGTCAGGTCCCGGCCGAGTTGCCCGCCGGCCCCGGTGACGAGGACCTGCACCGCCGATCCCCGATCAGCCGGTCGCCTGGGACCAGGCCGTCTCCACCACCGGCGCCCGATCACGCAACGGTTCCCACCACGACCGGTGCGAGGCATACCAGTTCACGGTGTCAGCCAGGCCCTGGGCGAATTCGATGGTCGGCTTCCATCCCAGCTCGGTGCGGATCTTCGTACAGTCGAGCAAGTACCTGCGGTCGTGTCCGGGCCGATCGGGCACGATCGTCTTGAGCGATTCAGGCTTGCCCAGCGCGCCCAGGACGGCGTCGGCGATCTCGGCGATGCTCGCCTCCACGCCGCTGCCGACGTGGTAGGTCTCGCCGATCCGGCCGTCGTGGAGGACCCGGTCAATGGCCTTGCAGTGGTCGACGACGTGCAACCACTCCCGCTTGTTCTGCGTGGACGCGTACAACGGGAGCGGGCGGTCGTCGAGGGCGTTGGCCACGAAAAGGGGGATCACCTTCTCCGGGAACTGGTACGGGCCGTAGTTGTTGGAGCAATTGGTGATGGTGGCGGCCAGGCCGAACGTCTCGACGTAGGCGCGCACGGCGTGGTCCGCGCCCGCCTTGGATGCGTTGTACGGGGTACGGGGCCGGTAGGGGTGCTCCTCGGTGAAGGCGTCGTCCGAGTCGAGGGGAAGGTCGCCGTAGACCTCGCACGTCGAGATGTGGTGGAAGCGAGGCGTCCCCGCCTGTCGCGCCGCTTCGAGCATCGACTGGGTACCCAGGACGTTGGTGCGGAAGAAGCGGGCCGGGTCGAGGATGGCCAGGCTGTTGTGCGACTCGGCGGCGAAGTGGACGACCGTGTCCACAGCGTGCTCTTCCAGAACGGCGAGGACATGCTCGGTGTCACAGACGTCCCCTTGGACGAAGGTGATCTGCTCGGCCACGTCGTCGAGGTTGGGCAGGTTGCCCGCGTACGTCAGGACGTCGTACGCAACCACCTGGTCACCCGGGTGCTCGTCGACCCAGTAGCGCACGAAGTTCGAGCCGATGAACCCGGCGCCGCCGGTCACGAGGATGTTCACGGGGGGCCATGGTAGACCGCGCCCCGAAGCCGGCTGGACGGTGGCGTCAGCCTCCTGGATGCACGTGAACGACGTCGCCGGCGCTGACGGTGACGAAGCACGGACCCACGTCCACGATGAGGTGGCCTTCGGTGGTGATGTCGACCGCGGTCCCCGCGGTCTCGCCGTGGGGGAGCACGACCCGGACGGGTCGGGACAACGTGCTGCACCGCCCGCGGTACTCGCCGGCCATGCGGGCGCGACCCTCGGCATCGTCCAGCGCGACCAGCCGTGGCTCGAGCTGGGTCAACAACGCGGCGAGGACGTCGCCGGGTTGGACCACGGTGCCGGTCTCCCGCCAGATCGACGTGGCCACGGTACGCAGCTCGTCCGGCACCTCCGCAGCCCCCGCCTCCCCGTCGGGCGAGGGCCACCCGACGTTGAGGCCGAGCCCGACCACAACGGCCCGCGATCCTGAGTCGAGCGGGACCGACTCGGACAGGATCCCTCCGAGCTTGCGGTCGCCCGTCACCAGATCGTTCGGCCATTTGAGCCCCGGGTCGAGCCCGGTCGCTTGGCGGCAGGCATCAGCCGCGGCCAGTGCCACCGCCACGCTGCACAGGTGCAACGCCTCGACCGGCATCATTGGAACGAGCAGCACCGACACGAGCAGGTTGGTGCCGGGCGGAGCCTCCCAGCGACGACCGAGCCGACCGCGCCCCGCCGTCTGGTGGTCGGCCACGGCGACGAGCCCGGGGCGCGGTGCGCTACGGGCCAGATCAGCGAGATACCGGTTGGTGGAGTCCAGTTCGGCGAAGTGGCGCACCTCGGTGAACCGGGTACCGACCGGGCCCGGCTCGGCTTCGTACCGAGCCTCGGCCTCCGCCCCGGACATGGCACCCACCCTAGATGCCGTGCCAGTGTTGTACCTCCTGTCCCCTCCCCCGGGGCATCGACGCGGAAAGGGCGCGTGTGTTCGACAAGGTCCTGATCGCCAACCGAGGTGAGATCGCCGTGCGGGTCATCCGCACGTGCCGGGAAATGGGCATCGGCACGGTGGCCGTGTACAGCGAGCTCGACCGGGAAGCGATGCACGTGCGCCTGGCGGACGAGGCGTACGCCCTCGGCGGGCAGACAGCGGCGGAGAGCTACCTCAACACCGCGGCCATCGTCGAAGCCATCGAGAAGAGCGGCGCCGACGCCGTACACCCCGGGTACGGCTTCTTCTCCGAGAACGCCGAGTTCGCCCGGGCCATCACCGGCCAGGGCGTGACCTTCGTGGGCCCTCCGCCCGAGGCCATCGAGGTCATGGGCGACAAGATCAGTTCGAGGCGGGCGGCTGAGGCGGCCGGCGTCTCCGGTGTCCCCGGCCAGACCGAGCCCGTGACCGACCCGGCCGAGGTCCTCGCCTTCGGCTCGTCGGCTGGCTGGCCCGTCGCCATCAAGGCTGCCTTCGGAGGCGGTGGGCGAGGCATGAAGGTCGTGCGCGACGCGGCCGAGGTGACAGAGGCCATGGAATCGGCCCAACGCGAGGCACAGGCGTACTTCGGCCGCCCCGAGATCTACCTCGAGAAGTACCTGGACTGGCCGCGCCACATCGAGATGCAGGTGCTGGCCGACACCCACGACAACGTCGTGTGGCTGGGCGAGCGCGATTGCTCGTGCCAGCGCCGGCACCAGAAGCTCATCGAAGAGAGCCCCGCTCCCGATTTCCCCGACGACGTGCGCCGCGCCATGGGGGAGGCCGCGGTGACGGTGGCCCGCGCCTGCGGTTACGTCAACGCCGGCACCGTCGAATTCCTCTACCAGGACGGCGCCTTCTACTTCCTGGAGATGAACACCCGCCTGCAGGTGGAGCACCCGGTGACCGAGGCGATCACCGGCCTGGACCTGGTGGAACTGCAGCTGACCGTCGCCGACGGCCAGCCGCTGCCACTGACGCAGGCCGACGTCACGAGCACGGGCCACGCCATCGAGGCAAGAGTCTACGCCGAGGACGCCTTCGGCGGGT
>DATGGF010000011.1:0-2509 GCA_035308625.1 Acidimicrobiales bacterium
CGAGTTCGTCAACGAGGTGGTCGGCAAGCAGGGTCGCACGATCGGCTCCATCGTCGAGGTGCTAGCCGAACGCTACCGCCGGGTCGAGGTCGCGGCCAGCCTCGACCGCATCAAGGCCCTGGGGTTCCGCTTCGCCGCCCAGTCGGGTCTCACCATCTCCATCGACGACGTGCGCACGCCGTTGGACAAGCGCTCCATCCTCGACCGCTACGAGCGCGAGGCCGAGAAAGCCGAGGCGCAGTTCAAGCGGGGCATCATCACCGACGACGAGCGGCGCCAGAAGGAGATCGAGATCTGGACGTCGGCCACGTCGGAGGTGGGCCGGGCCATGGAGAAGTCGCTGTCGACCATGGCCTTCAACCCGCTCGACATGATGGTGGACTCCGGCGCCCGAGGGAACGCCCAGCAGATCCGCCAGATCGCGGGGATGAAGGGCCTGGTGTCCAACCCCCGGGGCGAGATGATCCCCCGGCCCATCAAGTCCTCCTTCCGTGAAGGCCTGTCCGTGCTCGAGTACTTCATCTCGACCCACGGCGCCCGCAAGGGGCTGGCCGACACCGCCCTGCGCACGGCCGACTCGGGCTACCTGACCCGCCGGCTGGTCGACGTGGCCCAGGAGCTCATCGTCCGCATCGAGGACTGCGACACCGCCCGCGGGGTGTGGCTCGAGGACATGGTCCCCGACGACGCCGGGCGGCGGTCGTACCTCGAGACGCGTGCCTACGGGCGGCTGCTGGCCGAGGACGTCACCCTGGCCGACGGCACCGTGCTGACCACCGGCACCGTGCTCGACGACGAGCTGGTGGCCCAGCTGCGCGACGACCCGGGCATCAACCGGGCCCGCGTCCGCTCGGTGCTCACCTGCGAGTCGGAGCACGGCGTGTGCGCCGCCTGTTACGGGCAGTCACTCGCCACCGGCCGGCTCATCGAGCTGGGCGAGGCGGTCGGCGTCATCGCCGCCCAGTCCATCGGCGAGCCTGGCACCCAGCTGACCATGCGGACCTTCCACACCGGTGGTGTGGTGGGCGAGGACATCACCCACGGCCTGCCCCGGGTGGTGGAGCTCTTCGAGGCCCGGACCCCCAAGGGTGCCGCCGTGCTGGCCCACCGCTCTGGCGTCGTGCGCGTCGAGGAGGAGGAGGGCGGCCGGCGCATCACGGTGGTGGCCGACGACGGGGCCGAGGAGTCGGTCCTCGTCTCGGGCCGGGCCCACCTCGAGGTGACGGCCGGCCAGGAGGTGGCTGCCGGCGACGCCCTGGTGGAGGGACCCAAGGACCCCAAGGAGCTGCTCGAGGTCAAGGGCATCCGCGAGACCCAGCAGTACCTGGTCGAAGAGGTCCAGAAGGTGTACCGGGACCAGGGTGTGTCGATCCACGACAAGCACATCGAGCTGATCGTGCGCCAGATGCTGCGCCGGGTGCTCGTGGCCGAGCCGGGCGACGCCCCCTTCCTCCCCGGGGAGCGGGTGGACGCTCAGATCTACGCCGAGGTCAACCGGAACCTTGTCCAGGAGGGCAACCGCCCGGCCGAGGGCCGGCCCGAGCTGATGGGCATCACCAAGGCGTCGCTGGCCACCGACTCGTGGCTGTCGGCCGCCTCGTTCCAGGAGACCACCCGGGTGCTCACCGAGGCCGCCATCGAGGGGCGCTCGGACCGCCTGTTCGGGCTGAAGGAGAACATCATCATCGGCAAGCTCATCCCGGCCGGTACCGGCATGGGGCGCTACCGGGACGTGGTGGTCGACCTGCCCGATGCGGCCGGCGTGTCGTTGCGCACTTACGGCTACGACGAAGAGACCGAGGACCTGGCCGCGTGGCTGCGCGACGTGGGCAGCCCGGTGGACGCCGAGGAGCTGGCCGAAGGCCTGGCCGGGTTCGGCGGCCGTCCCGACCCTCTAGCCGGGTCCCCGTGGGGGTCCTTCGACGAGGGGACCGGGGCCGGGTCGTCCAACGGCGGCGGCCACGACGGCGTCGAAGGCAACGGTCACATCGAGGCAGGCGCCTAAGCACCGGTTGCTGAGCCCCCCGCCACCCTCTACCATCGGATGCTCGTGTGGCGGCACGTCTTCGTGACGCGCCGCCCTCGGTCACGGTGGTCGAGCTCGGGGTGCCTGCGCACCGGGTCCCGGCCGGCCGATCCAGTCGTTCCAATCCACTGAAGTAAAGGTCACGCGTGCCCACAATCGAACAGCTCGTCCGCAAGGGGCGGTCGACCAAGCAGTCCAAGACCAAGACGCCGGCGCTCAAGGGCGCTCCCCAGCGTCGTGGCGTGTGCACGCGGGTGTTCACCACCACGCCCAAGAAGCCGAACTCGGCCCTGCGCAAGGTGGCCCGGGTCCGGCTCACCAGTGGCATCGAGGTCAGCGCCTACATCCCCGGAGTGGGCCACAACCTCCAGGAGCACTCCATCGTCCTCGTCCGCGGCGGCCGGGTGAAGGACCTGCCCGGTGTCCGCTACAAGGTGATCCGCGGGGCGCTCGACGCCGCCGGCGTGCGCGAGCGCAACCAGG
>DATGGF010000012.1:0-5083 GCA_035308625.1 Acidimicrobiales bacterium
GTGGAAGGTCCCCCCGGCCACCATGGTCACGAGGTAGCGACGGCCGCGAGGGTCGACCAGCAGCACGCGCTCGCCCGCGACGAGGCGGGCCGGGGTTCTCGGCTCCGGGGCGGTCACCCGGGGGGTGCGCTGATGCCGCCGGGGCCGCTCGTGGTGATGAGCAGCCGGTCCCCGGGGGACACCCGGCCGCTCCACACGACCGCCGGAGGGCGGCGGCGCGCCCTGCGCACCAGCCACACGGCCACGCCCACCGCCAGCCAAGCCGGCTCCCCCGCCATGCCGCGCCGCAGCGCCCGGGTGATCACACTGGAGAGGATCCGGTCCACGTCGCCGCGTCCGTCAGGTCAGAGCCGGCGGATCTCGACCACGGCCGAGCGACGTCGTCCCCGGCGCCGGCCGAGGAGATAGGCCAGTGCCGCCACCACGACCACGGCGGCCACCGCTCCACCCACGAGCGTCGGCCGGGCCGCCTCGACCCGGTCGTCGACGTCGCCCGAGAGCTCGCGCAGCTTGGCCTCGATGTCGTCCCGGGAGATCCGCGCCGTGCTCGTCATCGTGACCGCCTCTCCGCCCGCCGAGCCGGTCCCTTGGCGATGCGCCAGCCGGCCAGCCCGGCCACCGACAACGCCGCGCCGGCCGTGGCCAGGTAGGGCAGCCAGCTGCGATTCCCGCTGAAGGTGTTCCCGGTCTCGGTCTGCAGCGCCCGCAACCCGGCTAGGAGCAATATGGCCACGCCGACGGCCAGGAAGCCCGACCCCAGCACCCCGAAGGCCACGAAGCGTCCCAGCTGCTTGAGCGGGCCGAGGGTCTCCTGCTTGGCGTAGTCCAGGACGAGCTGGATGGCCTCCCCACCGGCGCCGGGGATACGAGAGGCAGCCGCCCCGGGGCGGGCACGTTCAGGCACGGTCACTCAGGATATAGGTCGAGCTGGCGGTGGCCACGAGACGCCCGTCGTCGTCGACCACCCGGGCCTCGGCGAAGGCCACCCGCCCGCCCCCCGACAACACCTCGGACGTGCAGGTGAGCGAGCCTTGCGGGCGGACCGGGGCCAGGAAGCTGACCTTCAGCTCGGCGTTGGCCGAGTACACCTTGCGGCCCCGGGCCCACGTCACGGTGGCGGCGCCCATGGCCGAGTCGCAGAAGGCGGCCAGAAAGCCCCCTTGGACGAGCCCGGCCGGGTTGGTGAACCGCTCGTCGGCCGGCATGCGCCACACCGTGCGTCCCGGCTCGCTCTTGTCGACGCACACCATGCCCAACGTGAGGTCACAGTTCGGTGGGACCTGCATGGCGGCAGCGGGCATGGCCAGGCACGGTACCGCGACCAGGTGGGTAGGGTCGGACCGTGCCCTTCGCCGCCGCCATGAGCGAGCACCCCATCACCGCCCATGCCGTGGGCGAAGCGGCCGGCGAGATCCTCGAGGAACTGGGCGAGCGCCCCGACCTGGCCATGCTCTTCGTCACCGAGGCCCACGCCGGCGCGCTGGAGGACGCGGCCGGAGTGGTCGACTCGGTGCTGCACCCATTGGTGCTCTTCGGTTGCGCGGCGGAGTCGGTGGCCGGTCCGCATCGCGAGGTCGAGCACACCGCCGCGCTCACGCTGTTCGCCGGCCACACGGGGCCGCTACTGCCGTTGGACCTCGACGTCGACCTCGACCGCGTGCCCGGCACGGCGGTGGTGTCGGGTTGGCCCGACGACGCCCCCTTCGAGCCGCAGGCCGCCCTGCTGGTGGCCGACCCCTACAGCTTCCCGGCCGAATCGGTGCTCGATCGCATCGGCGAACTGCACCCCGGGCTACCGGTGGTGGGCGGTATGGCGTCGGCGGGGCGGGGCCCGGGGGGCAACCGCCTCGTCCTCGGCCGCCGCCTGCGCACCGCCGGGGCGGTGGGGGCCCTGCTGGGGCCGGGGGCGGCATTCGACACGGTCGTGTCCCAGGGGTGCCGCCCGTTCGGTCAGCCCTTGGTCGTGACCAAGGCCGAGGGGAACGTCATCTTCGAGCTGGCCGGTAAGCCCGCCCTGGAGCGCCTCGTCCACCAGGCCCACGAGACCCTGAGCGAGGACGAGGTGCGCCTGCTCGAAGCGGGCGGCCTGCACGTCGGCCGGGTGATCGACGAGCACCGCGCGAACTTCGGGCGCGGCGACTTCCTGGTGCGCGGCGTGGTCGGTGCGGACCGGCGGTCGGGAGCCATCGCGCTCGGCGATGTCGTGCCGGTGGGCACGACGGTGCAATTCCATCTCCGCGACGCCACCGCGGCCGACGAAGACCTGCGGGCCATGTTGCGCGGCCGGCGAGCCGACGCCGCACTGCTGTTCACTTGCAACGGGCGCGGCACCCGCCTGTTCGAGACGCCCGACCACGACGTCGGCGCGCTGGCCGACGAGCTCGGACGGCTCCCTGTGGCCGGCTTCTTCGCCGCCGGGGAGCTCGGCCCGGTGGGCGGGCGCAACTTCCTCCACGGCTTCACCGCGTCGGTGGCCCTGCTGCGCGACGCCCCGTCACGCGGCTGACCGGCCCACCAGAGCAGGCCTCGCCGCCCGGCCAGGGGCAGGTCGGCGCGACGGTCCCAGGGGGTACGTTGAGCGGGTGAGCGATCCGGCACTGGAGGAACTCGGCATCAAGGTCATCCGGGGCCTGGCCATGGACGCGCCCCAGCGGGCCAACTCCGGCCACCCGGGTACCGCCATGGCCCTTGCGCCACTGGCCCATGTGCTGTTCACCCGGGTGATGCACCACGACCCCGCCGACCCGCACTGGCCCGACCGTGACCGCTTCGTGCTGTCGGCCGGCCACGCCTCGATCCTGCTCTACAGCATGCTGTTCCTGACCGGCTACGGGCTCACGCTGGACGACATCCGCCAGTTCCGCCAGTGGGGCAGCCGCACGCCGGGGCACCCCGAGCTCCACCACACCGACGGCGTCGAGGTCACCACCGGGCCGCTGGGCCAGGGGATCGGCAACGCCGCGGGCATGGCCCTGGCCGAGCGGTTGCTGCGCAGCCGGTTCGGGCCCGACCTCGTCGACCATCACACCTTCGTGATCTGCTCGGACGGCGACCTCATGGAAGGGGTGAGCCACGAAGCCGGCTCACTGGCCGGCCATCTCGGGCTCGGGCGCCTCATCTGCGTGTACGACGACAACCACATCACCATCGACGGACCGACCGAACTGGCCTACGGCGACGACGTGGCCGCGCGTTTCTCCGCCTACGGCTGGCACACCGAGGTGCTGGGCGAGGTGGCCAACGACACCGCCGCCCTGGAGTCCGCCCTGCGCCGGGCCATGGCCGTCGACGACCGGCCGTCGATGCTGGTCCTCCGCAGCCACATCGGCTGGCCGTCCCCCGGCCGCATGGACACCGCCGCCGCCCACGGTTCACCGCTGGGCGAGGACGAGGTGCGCACGACGAAGGAGATCCTCGGCCTCCCCGCCGACGAGCAATTCTGGGTGCCTGACTCCGTGCTCGAGCTCTACCGGAGCTGTGGCGCCCGCGGCGCCGAGGTGCACGCGGCGTGGCGAGCCCGCTTGGAGAACCGGGCCGGCGATCGCTCGCGGTGGGACGCGGTGCAGACCGGACACGGGCTCCAAGGCTGGGAGAGCAAGCTGCCCACCTTCGAGGCGGGCACGTCGTTGGCCACGCGGCGCGCACTGAAGCAGTGCATCGACGCCAGCGCCGAGCTCATCCCGGCCCTGCTGCCTGGCTCGGCCGACCTCACCGAGAACACCGGCGTCGAGCTGGCCGGAGCAGAAGCACAGTCCCCCGCCGACCCCGCGGGCCTACAGGTCCACTACGGCATCCGCGAGCACGCCATGGCCGGGATGATGACCGGCATGGCCATCCACGGAGGCGTCCTGCCCGTGGGTGGCACCTTCTTCATCTTCAGCGACTACATGCGCCCCGCGGTGCGCCTGGCCGCCATGTCGCAAGCGCACGTCGTCTACTCGTGGACACACGACTCGGTGGGGCTCGGCGAGGACGGGCCCACCCACCAGCCCGTCGAGCACCTGGCGGCCATGCGGGCCATGCCCGGCCTCCGGGTGATCCGTCCGGCCGACGCCAACGAATGCGCCCACGCCTGGCGGATCGCGGTGGACTCCGACGGTCCCACCGCACTGGTGCTGTCGCGCCAGAACGTCGCCGTGCTCGACGGCACGGCCGACGCCTACGACGGCGTGCGGGCCGGAGGCTACGTGCTGCGACGCGCCGGGCGCGACCCCGACATCGTGCTCGTGGGCACGGGCAGCGAGGTCCAGGTGTGCCTGGCCGCGGCCGAGCTGCTCGCCGCCGGCAGCGATGGGGACGCGGTGGCGGCGTCGGTGGTGTCGCTGCCGTGTTGGGAGCTCTTCTCCGAGCAGGACGAGGTGTACTGCGACGAGGTGCTCCCGCCCTCGGTGCCGGTGCTGGCCGTCGAGGCGGCCTCGTCCTTCGGCTGGGAGCGCTACGCCGACGACGTGGTCGCCTTCGACCATTTCGGGGCCTCCGCGCCGGGGAGCGTGGTGCTTGAGCACTTCGGCTACACGGCACAGAACGTGGCCGACCGGGCCCGCGCCCTTCTCCGGCGATCCTGAGGGGCGACGCCGCGCCGACGACGACCGCGCCGACCAGCGACCCCCGCGCCCGCACCCGACGAGAAAGGACAGCGTCGTGACGAAGCTGCACGAGCTCTACGAATCACAGGGCCAGAGCCCCTGGCTCGACAATCTGCGTCGCGACTACCTCCGCCAGGGCCATCTGGCCGAGCTGGTGGCACAGGGAATCCGCGGCGTCACCTCGAACCCCACCATCTTCGCCAAGGCCATCGAGGGCGGGCGCGACTACGACGAGCAGTTCGGCGACCTGTTGGCCACCCACTCGGTGGAGGACGCCTACTGGGAGATGGTACTGACCGACATCCGCGACGCACTCGAGGTGTTGCGGCCGGTCAACGAGGCCTCGGGTGGCCTCGACGGCTTCGTCTCCCTGGAGCTGGCGCCGGCGCAGGCGCACGACACCGCGAGCAGCATCGAGGCGGCCCGCCGGTTCCACCAGACGATCGACCGCCCCAACCTTTACGTGAAGATCCCGGGCACGGCCGAGGGGGTGCCCG
>DATGGF010000013.1:0-6677 GCA_035308625.1 Acidimicrobiales bacterium
ACGAGTTGCTCCGCACCATGGTGGACGCGGTCGACCGGCTGGTCGGCGAGGCGGCTCGTCCTCGGGGCCGGTCCGGACTCGGGTCCCGCGGCCGACCAAGCCCGGACGAGGACCTGTCGTCGTTGGCGTCCGCCGTCAGTAGCGCCGTGTTGGCGCTGGCGCGCCGGGTGGATCACCTGGAGTGGCAGGTGCGCCGGCTGACCGAGGAGAGGGCGCGCCACGACCGGCCCGACAGATGACGGTGTCGTGAACCTCGGATTGGTCGTTCCCCGGTACGGGACCGAAGTCTTCGGTGGCACCGAGCACTGGCTGCGACTGCTGTGCGAGCACCTGGCCGAACGCGAGGGTTGGCAGGTGGACGTCTTCACCACGTGCGCCGTTTCGGCGACCACCTGGGCCGACGAGCTTGCTGCGGGCGATTCCGAGCTCAATGGCGTGCGGGTCCACCGCCACCGCTCGGTCTCAGGACGACGAGGGGCCTATGTCCCCCTCGGTCGCGCCATCGCGCCCGACCCGGGCATGGCCTCGGCTGCCGTGGTCGAGCACTATCTGGAGCTCCAGGGGCCGGTGTGCCCCGACGTGGTGGAGGCGGCGGCGCGCTCGGCCTGTGACCTGGTGGCCGTGACGCCGTACCTGTATTGGCCGGCCGTGCACTCGGTGCGGCGAATGGGCCGGCGCGTCCTCTTCCACTGCGCCGCCCACGACGAGCTCGAGCTGCACCTTCCCGTGATGCGCGAGGTGTTCGAAGCAGTGGGTGGCTTCGCCTTCAATTCCTTCTCGGAACGCGCCCTCGTCCAGCGTCACTTCGACGTGGCGGCGGTGCCGTGTGACGTCATCGGCAACGCGGTGGTCGAGGGTGCCGGTGACCCCGAGTTGGCCCGGCGGGCCCTCGGGCTCGGTCCCGGCGAGCCATTCGTCCTGTGCATCGGCAAGGTGGAACGGAGCAAGGGGGTGCACGCTCTAGCCGAGTTGTGGCGCCTCTACCGGAGCCGACGGCCCGGTGCTCCTCGCCTGGTGGTCGTCGGGTCGGTCCACGAACCGATGATTTCGAACAACGACGTGATCGTGGCGGGGACGCAACCCGAAGACGTGAAGTGGGGGGCGCTGCGCCAGTGCATGTTCGTGGTGTCACCCTCGGCCTGGGAGTCGTTCAGCCTCGTGGTGGTGGAGGCGATGCTGGCGGCACGCCCGGTCGTCGTGAACGCTCGCTGCGACGCCACGGTGGAGCACTGCCGCCGGAGCGGTGGAGGAGTGTGGTTCGACCACTACGCCGAATTCGAGGTGGTGGCCGACCGGCTCCTCGGCGACGAAGGACTCCGCCGTCTCCTGGGCGAGCGAGGCGAGGCCTACGCCCGCCGGCAGTTCGACTGGGACGCCGTTCTCGCCCGCTACGTGGCCCTGGCCGAAACGGTCACGACGACGTGGCCCCGGCCGATGGCCGGGGTGGCCACGGGCGGCCGATAGCGTGACTTCGATGCGCCGGCGCATCGCCTCGCCCATGCTCGCCCGCCTCCGCCGGGCGCTCGGCACCCAGGCGCTGCTGGAGCGTGTCGCCCAACTCGAGGACGAGCTGCGCGTCCGGCAATCGGCGGTGCGGCCGGCGCCGCTCTACATGGGGAACGACACCGCGCTGTGCACCACCGCCTTCGGGGCCAAGCTCCTGGTCGACACCACCGACGTCGTGCTGGCGCCCTGGCTCCTCTCCGACGGCGTATGGGAAGCCCACCTGACCGAGTGGCTCCGCAAGACGCTCCGGCCCGGTGACGTCTTCGTGGACGTCGGCGCCAACGTCGGATACTTCACCGTGCTGGGCGGGCACCTGGTGGGCCCGACGGGGCGGGTCGTAGCCGTCGAAGCCCACCCGCGCCTCGCCGGACTGGTGCAGCGGAACGCCGTCATGAACGGCATGTACGGGTGGGTGACCACCCACCAGGCCGCGGCATGGTCGACCCCGACGTCGCTCTCGTTCCACGTTCGGCTGCACTCCTCCAGTGGCTCGAGCGCCGGCAGCATCGGGGCGGACCGGCTGGCGCACTTCCACGACCGCGAGGAGGTGGTGGAGGTCACCGCCATCGCCCTCGACGACGTGCTGGCGTATCTCCCCCGCGTGGACGTGATCAAGATCGACGTCGAGGGGGCCGAGCTCCAGGCGCTGCGCGGGCTGGAGCGGACGATCAAGGCCAATCCCGCACTGGTGCTCGAGTTGGAGTGGGCGCCCGAGCTGCTCGGGCTGGTGGGCGACGCTGCCGCCGACCTGTTGGACCTTCTCGAGTCGCACGGCTTCCACTTCCGCCTCCTCGAAGAGGACCTGGCGCCAGTGGATCGGGCCCGGCTCACCGATCTCGCCTACGGCAACGTCGTCGCCACGCGCTGACATGACCGCCTCGGTGGTCATCGTGTCGTACCGCCCGGGCGAGTGGCTGGCGGCCAGCATCCGTTCGGCTCTCGTCCAGGCCGATCAGGTCGTGGTGGTGGACAACGGTTCCGAGGGCGCCACCGCCTCGGCCATCTCCCGCGACCTCGGCGCCGAGGTGGTGCGGTCCGCCGGCAATCTCGGGTTTGCCGGCGGCGTCGAGCTAGGCCTCGGGCGGGCCCGTGGAGAGGTGATCGGAATCCTCAACGACGACGCCGAGGCCGGCGAAGGGTGGCTGGCGCGCGCCACAGCCGTGCTGGCCGACCCGACGGTCGCCGCGGTGACGCCCAAGGTCGTGCTGGCGGACGCCTTCGCCGAGGTCACCATGCCCGACGACGAATGGTTCGCTCCCGGTGACCGGCGCCCCCTCGGGCGCATGCTCCGGTCGGTCACGGCCGGAGGGACCGAGATGTTGGCCCGGCTGGTGGGCGCTGGGGTGCACGAGCTCGAGTGGTCGAGCGCGGGTGACGACCCCGACGACCACTGGCGCTGGACGGCCGGGCGCCGTCCGTTCTACGTGCCCCTTCCGGATGACGACGCGGACGCCGAGATACGCGTCAATGGCGAACCCGTGACTCCGGACGCGAAGTGCCGGATCCTCAATCACGCCGGGTCGTACCTCGAGAGACACGGAGTGGCCGGAGAGTACGGCCTCGGTGCGCCCGACGACGGGCGCTTCGACGACGCAGCCGAGCGCTTCGGGTTCAGTGGGACCGCCCCGGTGTTCCGAGCCGAGACCCTAGGCCGTGTGGGCGCCTTTGCCGTGCCCTTCTTCGCTTACGACGAGGACACCGACTGGTGCCTGCGCGCTCGCCTGGCCGGGTTGCGGATCCTCTACGAACCCGGAGCGACGGTGACCCACCGCTGGTCGGCCACCAGCGGCGGCTCCGCCTCGGCCCGTGTTCGCTTCCTGCAGCAGCGCAACTCACTGTTCTGCTTGGTTCGCAACGCCCCCGCCGGGCTGGCCGCCGGCCACCTGTGGTCGTTGGCCAGGAAGGGCTCTGGTCCCGGGGTCCGGCGAGCCGTTGCCGCCCGGCTGCCCTGGGCCCTGGCCACCCGGGCCCGGTTGCACCGGACATGGGTGACCACTCCGGCCGACGTGTGGGATCGTTGGGCCGGAGCCGATCGCACTTGGGACGACGGTCCGGCACGAGTGGAGGGCCGCGGTGTGCAGGCCGGCACGGTGAGCCGATGAGCCCAGAACCGACAGAGCGCGGTCGTGTGGAAGTGCCACCGGCCCCGGGTGGCGTCGTCCGCCGCCTGTTCCGACCGTTGAAGGCTCCAGTGACACGCGCCGTTACTGCCGGAGTGGCCCGCATCGATGATCGGTTGACCGCCATCGAACTGCGGCTCGACGCCATCGACCGCCGGCTGGCCGACCTGCAGGCCTCGACGGAGACCGCTATCGCCCGGGGTGCCGCGGCGAACGAACGGGCCACCGGCTTGGCCGAGTCCGAGGCCCGCCTGGCGCGCCGGGTGGCCGAGATCGAGAAGCTGCTCGGAGCAACAGGTCCGACCGACCGCGGGTAGGACGGGTCTCGTACCCACCCGGCACCAGCGTTCCCTGTCGACCAACTAGCGCTTTGAACCGGTCGCCAATCGGGCCAGGTGGGCCAGTGAGTTGCTCAGATGGTCGGGTGGGAAGGGTGGGAACTGGATGTACTCGCGGATGGAGTCCGGCACCGCCGACCAGTCGTAGGAGAGCGTGACCTTGGTCCGGGAAGGGCCAGCCGGATCGAGGTCGTAGCGCCAGATCCAACCGCCGAAGCGAAGGTTGCCGTCGCCGGTGTCCTCGCCGGGCTCCCACGAGATGGCTGAGGGTGGATCGAAGGTGCGCACCTGGTTGACCACCTGGTAATCGCCATCGGGGTGGTTGGGGTGGAACATGGCCATCCCGAACGTCTGTCCGGAGGCGGTCAGCGGCCGGCTGTCGAGGGGTTCGCGAACCCAGCCGGTGCCGTCGATCGCCGCGTGCTGGGCTGGATCGGCGAGCACGCCGAAGATGGACTCCGCCGGGGCATCGATGTCGATGTTGGCACTGACGAATTCGTCCACGAACCGCCTCCTCCATGGGTGGGCCTTCTCGTATGTCTGACGGTAGCCAAGGGCCGATCTCATCGTTCTTACCCACCCGCCTTGGCTTACGCTTCAGCCGTGTTCGCAAGCGCGTGCCCATGCTCCTGATCGACGCGGCCAACGTCATCGGGTCCCGGCCCACCGGGTGGTGGCGGGACCGGGCTGGCGCGGCACAGCGGTTCGTCGAACAACTCCGCCATGCCGCCCGGGACGGGCGGATCCCGTCGCCAGCGGTCGTCGTCCTCGAAGGCGTGGCTCGCGCCGGCATGGCCGAGGCGGACATCGACGGCGTGCGCGTCGTCCACGCCGCCCACAGCGGGGACGACGCTCTGGTCGAACAAGCTGCCTCCGCCGGCACGGGCGTCCTCCTCGTGAGCGCCGATCGCCGGCTGGTCGAGCGCGCCAGGAAGCTCGGCGCCGAGGCCGTCGGGCCTCGCTGGCTGAACGACCGACTCGAGCTCGACGGGCGGTAGGTCAGGCGCCGTCGGGTCCGTGCCGGCTTCGCCGGGCGCTCCGGACGAGCCGATCCCGGGCAGCCCGGGCAATGGCGGCCGCGCCACCCTGCCGGGCCAGACGGGAAGCCGTGCGAAGGTCCCGCTTGGCTCCGGCCCACCATCCCGCCACCACCGGATCTTCGACTTCGGTTGCCCCGTCGTCGTCCGGCGTGGGCCACTGGGGGACGTCGGCCGCTCGCCGGGGATCGTCGCAAAAGCGGATCACCGGGTCCAGGACAGCCGACCACCGGAAACGGTCGCCGACGTGAGCCACCCGCTCGCCGACTCGACGCCGGTGCTCCGGGTCGGCCAACAACCCGTGGAGCGCATCGGCCACGGCCACCGGATCACGAGGCGGAACCACCACTCCCAGTCCCTCCGCCGCCACCAGGTCGGCGAAACCGTCCCCCGCGCTGCACACGATCGGTAGGCCGGCCCACAGATAGTCGACGACCCGGGCCCGGAAGGAGAATGCCGTCTCCAGGTGCTCGAGATGGAGACTCACGCCGACATCGGCATCGAGCAGGTAGTTCTGACGGTCGTCGTAGGCCACCCAACTGTCGTTGAAGAACACGTGGGACCCGGTGAGCTCCAGAGCATCCGACAGCTGCCGGGCGGCGGTCAACGTGCGCGCCGGCTCCACCGCCGGGTTCGGGTGCCGGACCCCCAGGAAGAACACCCGCAGCCGGGGATGCTCGGTGCGCAACCCATCGGCGGCGCGCACGAGGGTCTCGGGGTCGAGCCAGTCGTAGACGCCTCCTCCCCACAAGACCACCTGGTCGCCGGCATCGATGCCGGGCACAGCTCCCCGCAGGGCGGCCCGGGTGCGGACGGGCGGGTCGTCGGGGCGTCCGAAGGGAACGTCGGACACCAGTGATCGCAGGGTGGGGTCCCGGTCATAGTTGTCGGCGTTGACGCGGCCTTCGGCGGCCAGGAAGCCGAGCCACAGGTCACGCTGCTTCGACCCGGCGCACAGGAAGAAGTCGCCCCGTCGCAGATGCTCGGCCAGCGTGGCCACGGCATTGGCCACGTTCGTCGACCGCTCCGGTTCGGGCTCGGCCGCGGTGAGCTCGAGTACCTCGAGGTGCAACGGGTCGTAGAGGTCGCAGACGAGGATCTTGTCGCTCGAGCGCAGGACCGGGAGTCGGTGCAGCACATAGCCCTGGATGACGAGCACCTCGCACCATCGTTCGAGCTCGGCCACGCGTCGCTCGTCCACCGTCTCGATGGTGAACCCGGACGGTGAGAGCGAGCTCGGCACGGTGGTGGCCAGCACGACTTGGTGACCGTGATCGGCCAACGCGCCCGCCATCTGCCAGGCGCGGATCGCAGGTCCCGCCATGGCGGGTGACAACCGGTCTTCGGTGACGATCAGGACGCGATGGCCCACCGGGGCGCCCCCTCCACGGCCACTAGTGTCGCCGGCGTGCACGAGCCCGGCGCCACGGCGTGACGGCGATGCGCATCCTCGTCCTGTGCTTCGATCCGGTCACCGAAGCCATGGCCGGCCCCGCGCTGCGGGCGTGGCGCTTGGCCGAAGTGCTGGCCGGTGACGGGCACGACGTAGTGCTGGCCAGCACGGTCGCGGCGTCGGCGGCTCACGCGGACGTGCGGGTGGTCCATTCCCCGGCCCAGGAGCTCGGTCGGCTGGTGTCCTCCGTCGACGCCGTCTTCGCTCCCACCAGCGTGGCCCA
>DATGGF010000014.1:0-3292 GCA_035308625.1 Acidimicrobiales bacterium
CGGGCGCATGCCGTCGGCCGTGGGCTACCAGCCCACGCTGGCCGACGAGATGGGTGAGCTCCAGGAGCGCATCACCTCGACGCGCGGCCGCTCCATCACATCCCTGCAAGCGGTGTACGTGCCCGCCGACGACTACACCGACCCGGCGCCGTTCACCACCTTCGCCCACCTCGACGCCACAACCGAGCTGAGCCGCCAGATCGCCTCGCTCGGGATCTACCCGGCGGTCGACCCCCTGGCGTCGAGCTCGAACATCCTCGCCCCGGAAGTGGTGGGCGAGCGCCACTACGGCGTGGCCCGAGGCGTGCAGAGCGTGCTCCAGCGCTACCGGGAGCTGCAGGACATCATCGCCATCCTCGGGCTCGACGAGCTGTCCGAGGAGGACCGCCTGACTGTGAACCGGGCCCGCAAGATCCAGCGGTTCCTGTCCCAGCCGTTCAACGTGGGCGAGGCTTTCACCGGGTTGAAGGGTGTGAACGTGCCCATCAGCGAGACCGTCGAGTCGTTCGAGTCGCTGCTCAACGGCGAGCTCGACGACGTGCCCGAGCAGGCCTTCCTGAACGTCGGCGGGGCGGAGTCGGTGCTGGCCAAGGCCAAGACGCTCCAGGGCGCCGAGTAGCGGTCGTGGCCAGCTTCCCGGCCAGCCTCGTCACCCCCGAGCGGATCGTGCTCGAGGGAGAGACGCAGGTGGTGATGGTGCGGACGGAGGTGGGAGACGCGACGTTCCTGGCCGGCCACACCGACCTCATCGGCGCCCTCGTACCCGGGCTCGTGCGCTTCCAGCAGGAGGACGGCAGCTTCCAGCGCGCCGCCGTGCACGGTGGATTCGTGAAGGTCGAAGGGGGCAAGGTCGTGATCCTCGCTCCGGTGGCCGAGCTGGCCGAGGAGATCGACCTCGACCGGGCCCGCCTCGCCCTGGAGGAGGCCGAACGGGCGCTGGCCGAGCTGGGCGCCCGCTCCGGCGCTGGAGCCGGAGCTGGAGCCGGTGGTGAGAGCGCTGAGGCCGAGAGTGCCGACCCGGCGCTGGCCGAGGCGGAGCACGCCCGTAAGCGCGCCGAGGTGCGCATCGAGGTGGCCGGGGCCGCCTGAGGTGGTGGGGTGCGGCCGTGCGGGGCACCCGCTCGGTGCGGCCTGGCGTGCCGTCCGCTCAGTGCGGACGTGTGGCCGTCACCCGGTGGCGCTCCGAGAACGGCAGTTCGAAGCTGGGGTCGTCGAGCAACGCCACCATGGCCGGCACCGCCGCGCCGGCCTCGTCGCCGAGCAGGGGCGCCACCACCGACAGCGTGTGTTGCCAGAAGGCGGCCCGGGGAGTGCCGCCCGCCAGCGTCTCCTGGCGCACGTCGTCGCGGACCCCCACCATGCCGAGCGACTCGAGGAGCACGGTCAGGCTGTCGGCCCAGGTCCAGCGCCGGGCCAGAGGCAGCATGACCACGGCATAGGGCTCGGGCGGGTCCTGCACCCCCAGGGCGGGCGCCCCTCCGGTCTCCTCGAAGAAGACCATTCCCCCGGGAGCCAGCCGGTCGACAACTTCGGTGACCACGTGGTCGGGGCACTCGAGGTGCATGAGCACGGCGCGTGAGTGCGCGAGATCGAAGGGCCCGGGTGGGAGCTGCATGGTGCACAGGTCGCCTTCTACGACTGACACGTTGCGAAGCGCCTCCAGGTCGCGCAGTTGCGAGACGTCCTGGTCGAGCGCCGTCACCGAACCCTGTTGGCCGACGGTGTCGGAGAGCCATCGGGCGATCGAACCAGCGCCGGCGCCGAGCTCGAGACAGCGCCAACCGGCACCGACACCGAGGCGCTCCATCCACCGGATGCTGATCGGGTCGCCCAGAGCCTGCAGGTGGGTCAGTCGCGCCGCCTCGTCGTCGCTCGAATTGTCGAGTGAGTACGCGCGCCGTTCGGCCACCAGGATCCATCCTGGCAGAATCTCGTGCTGTGGCTCTCGAATTGACTGTCGTCGATGCTTTCACCGACACGCCCTTCCGGGGCAATCCCGCCGCGGTGGCCGTGGTCGAGCAGTTCCCGTCGGAAGAGCGCATGCAGGCTGTGGCCGCCGAGATGGCGTTGTCGGAGACGGCGTTCTGCCAGCCCCGTCCCGACGGGGACCATGACCTCCGGTGGTTCACGCCGACGATCGAGGTCGACTTGTGCGGGCATGCCACGCTGGCGACCGCGCACGTTCTCGGTGGCGCAGCTCGCTTCCATACGCGCAGTGGCGTCCTGGCCTGCACGCGGTCGGACGGCATCATCCAGATGGACTTCCCCGCTGACCCGCCCACCCCGGCCGATGTGCCGCCGGCGCTCGAGGCCGCGATTGCCGGGGTGCAGGCGTACAGCACCGCACGGTCCGACGCTTTGGTGGAGCTGGAGGACGCTGCCGCAGTGCGGGCGTTCGTGCCGGACCTCGGCATGCTGGCCGCGCTGGGGACGCGCGGCGTCATCGTCACGGCCGGCGCCGACCAGCTCGGCTTCGACTGCGTGAGCCGTTTCTTCGCTCCCAATGCCGGGATTCCCGAGGACCCCGGCACCGGGTCGGCCCATTGCGTTCTGGCCCTCTACTGGGGTGAGCGCCTCGGTCGCGACCGCCTGCGGGGCGAACAGGCATCGTCCCGGGGCGCCACGGTGTTCATGGAACGACGGGGAGAACGCGTGGCCATCGGGGGGAGCGCGGTGACCGTGTCCAAGGTCACGCTGCTGGTGTGACGAAGTCTTCCGCGCCGGCGCCGGGCGTCGTGCTCCGCTAGCGTCGCCGGTAACGGGTCGCGGGTGATCCGGGATCCCGACACGGAGGTCGCCATGGGCATCGAAGAGGAAGCCGAGTCCGTCGTTCGGGCCTTCAGCGAGGCGTTCGCCAAGCACGACGCCGAAGCGCTGCGGCCGTTCCTGGCTGACGATGTCGTGTACCACAACATCCCCATGGATCCCGTTGTCGGAGCCGACGCCGCGGTGGCGTTCCTGGCCGGGTTCCTGGCCATGTGCGACCGCATGGAGATCGAGAACCTCCACGTGGCCGTGCGCGGCAACGTGGTGCTCACCGAGCGGATCGACACCTTCGTGCTCGGGGCCACCGTGGCCCCCCTCCCCGTGATGGGGACGTTCGAGGTGACCGACGGCAAGATCAGCGCCTGGCGGGACTACTTCGACATGGCCCAGGTGACCAAGATGTTCGAAAGCGGCTCGTAGGGGTCCCCTCGGTGCCCCTGTTCAGGCGGTGTCTGGCTCCGTAGACTTCGGGGTAGGACCCGCAAGAGGAGGTCTGGCCGTGCGTATTTCGTCGCTGCTCGAGCGC
>DATGGF010000015.1:0-1796 GCA_035308625.1 Acidimicrobiales bacterium
TGACCCGGCCCGTTCCCGGCGCTGCCAGCGTGCCCGGCGCCCTCAGCGGCGGGACCGCGGTCGGCTATCTCGAAGTGCTGAAGGCCCGCGGGCAGCTCACGGCGCAGTCCGACCCCATCCCCATGGGCGTGCCGCCGGGCAGTGCCGCCTTCGTGCGGGGCAATGTGGAGATGCTGGCGCTGGAGGGCGCCCGGTGCCGGACGTGCGCCACGGTATCGACGCCCCCGTCCATCCACCCCACCTGCACCGGTTGCGGAGGCAGCGACCTCGAGGTGGTCGCGCTGGCCCGGCGGGGCACGGTGCAGACGTTCGTCGTCAACCAGACCATGCCGCCGCCTTTCCAGGCCCCGCTGCCGCTGCTCGTGATCGACCTGGACGACGGCGCCCGTCTCATGCTCCAGGGCACGTCGGCCGACGCGCCGGTGCTCGCCATCGGCGACACCGTGGCACTGACGTTGCGCCGCTACGCGGTGGAGCGGGGCATCCCGGTCTACGGCTACAAGGCCCTGCGGGTGGCCGGCGAAGCCGACGGCCGGCCCGACGAGGCGGGCGCCGGGAACACCCGGAGCAAGGAGGTGGCGCGGTGAGCTGGAACAAGGTCGCGGTAGTGGGGGCCGGGCTCATCAAGATGGGCGAACTGTTCGAGCAGAGCTACGAGCAGATGGCGGCCGGCGCCTTCCGCGCCGCGTTGGCCTCGGTCGACCACGGCACCCCCGAGATCGACGCCGCCATCGTGGCCACCCAGCGCGGGACGCTGTGGGGCCAGGAGGGCATCGGCGGCAACACCGTGCCCAGCGCCTTGGGCCTGTCGGGCATCCCCTGCACCCGGGTGGAGAACGCCTGTCCCAGCGGGAGCGATGCCTTCCGCATCGGCGCCATGGTGGTGGCGAGCGGCGTCCACGACGTCGTCCTCGTGATCGGCGTCGAGAAGATGCGCGACAAGTCGACGCAGGAAGGGCTCTTGGCCCGGGCCGCCGCCGGTCACCCCCTCTACAACCGGGGCGAGACGGCGCCGGTGCTCTTCGCCCCCTTCGCCACCCGCCACATGCACGAGTTCGGCACCACGCCCGAGATGCTCGCCTCGGTGGCGGTGAAGAACCACCACAACGGCTGCCTCGACCCCTACGCCCACTTCCAGAGCGAGATCACGGTCGACCAGGTGTTGTCGTCGCCGCTCGTGTGCAGCCCGTTGCGGCTCCTCGACTGCTGCCCCCAGACCGACGGGGCCGCCGCGGTCATCCTGACGTCGGCCGAACGGGCCCGGGAGTTCACCGACAAGCCCGTGTACGTCGCCGGCTTCGGGTTGGCCACCGACCACCCTTATCTCCACGAGAAGACCACCTACGTGGGCCTCCCAGCTACCACCGCCGCGTCACGGCGGGCCTACGACATGGCCGGCGTGGAGGCAGCCGACATCGACATGGCCGAGGTGCACGACTGCTTCACCATCACCGAGATCCTCGACATCGAGGATCTGGGATTCGTGGAGAAGGGCAAGGGCGGCCCGGCCTCGCTCGAAGGCCATACCGCGTTGGACGGCCGCATCCCCGTCAATCCGTCGGGGGGCCTGCTGGCCAAGGGCCATCCCATCGGCGCCACCGGGATCGCCCAGATCACCGAGTGCTGGTGGCAGCTGCGCGAGGAGGCGGGGGAGCGTCAGGTGGCCATCCGCAACGGGTTCGCCCTGCAGCACAACGTGGGCGGCCGGGGCTCGGGCGTTTCGGTCGTGAACATCCTCACCACGAACCGCTGAGCGCACCGGCTGGTCGGGCGACCCGTCGGCGGCCGGCCGGCTC
>DATGGF010000016.1:0-2401 GCA_035308625.1 Acidimicrobiales bacterium
CCAAATACCTGGTGCTGTACCGGTCGTCGGTCGCGGCCACCGAGCAGATGGGTGGTGACCCGGCAGAGGTTGCCGCAGGCATGGAGTTGTGGATGAACTGGGCGGGGCGAGTGGGCGGAGCCATGGTCGACATGGGCTCCCCCTTGGCCGCAGTGGCCACCGTCACCGCGGCGGGGTCGACCCCCGGTGCGAGCTCGCCTTTCGTCGGGGGGTTCTCCGTG
This sequence comes from Acidimicrobiales bacterium, assembly GCA_035308625.1. Taxonomy (GTDB): domain Bacteria; phylum Actinomycetota; class Acidimicrobiia; order Acidimicrobiales; family UBA8190; genus DATGGF01. Next base: position 222 of record DATGGF010000016.1, read on the forward strand.
CTCGAGGCCGACTCGGTCGACGCAGCCAAGAAGTTGCTCGAAGATCATCCGCATTTCCACTCGCCGGGGGATCCATCGATCGAGGTTCTCGAGTTCCTTGCGATTCCTGGCATGTAAACCCACCTTGACGCGCGGCTGAGCAGATGACCTTTCCGAGGATGCGAGAACCACTGCTCCAAGTCTTCGGGTCACGCAGCGCAACGAGTGTCGTTGGCATCGAAGTCAGTCGACAGGTCAGAGGTCGGGTGACACAATCCCCATTGCAGAGTCGGCGACGACTTGCATCCCGGGCCCACGTGTTGGCGTCCCGGCCGAGCGCACGGGGGGAGCGAAGTGACCGACGCGTCCAGTCCGGTTTCCGTCACGTACCAAGGGGGCGGAAAGCAACAAACGATCCCCGCTGAATTGCTGATCATCGCGTGCGATCCGCGCGCACTCGTGGGGATTACGGGCACGAAGGTCATGGAGCCCTCGCCGAAGGAAGCCGCCATATTCGGGGCGTTCACCGAGTACGTGTTCCAAACGACGTTGGTCACGGTCAAGGTGCCGTCCAATCCTCCGCAGCACGGGGCGATCCTCGACCCGTACACGGTTTCGCAGATGGCCGGCGATGTCAGCGCTTTCCGCAACGAGACGGCCAAGCAGTACTCCTTGGCGGCAGCCAACACGCTCGAAGAGAACCATCTGGTCGTTTACCAAGAGTGGAGCGACGACAGCCCGAAGCCGAGGCCCGACAAGGCGACGCTCCTCTCCACTCTGAAGGATCAACTCAACGATCCGGTGAAGTTGCCGTGGTGGCCCTATGGCACGGACTGGACGATCGGTGACGAGGACACCGACGTCCTGCACTCGAGCTACTTCCACCACTTCCGGGGGAGCGACGTAGAGGGCGGCCTTCCCTGGCACTTGCTCGATCTCCAGGGGGCCAACAACACCGCCTACACCTGGGCAGGCACCTGCTTCGAGTCCGCATTGCAGTGTTGGCAGTACCAGGAGCATGTGCTGTTCTCGAAGGACAATCTCCACGCCATCCAGCTGCCCAAGGATCCCAAAGCGCCGATCGTGATCGTGGGGGCAGGGGTGAGCGGGGTTCTCATGGCCGATCGCCTCACCCGACTGATGGGGCGAACGAACGTCACCTTGCTGGAGAAGACGGGCCTCGTTGGCGGAAAGACCCATTCGATCGTGCGTCAAGGCCCTCGACCTCAGGGCAATCCCGAGCCCACGATCTGCGAACTCGGCACCTGCTACATGTCGCCGGCCTACGACGAGTTCCATAAGTTCCTGAAGCCCTTCTGGTCATCCGACCCGCCTCACGGAGAGAACTTCCGCCGAGCGTTTCCGCCCAACCCACCGGGCGAATTCCGGGGCATGGTCACGACCGGAACCATGTCTTGGAAGAACCCGAAGGATCCCAACAATCCGGTCATCGATTACACCGACTACATCGTGCTGAGGTACCAACAGATAGTGGGAGACCCACCGGATCCGAGCAAGCGGGACGAGGTCCTGGCTTTGATCGCTGGGTATCTCGGGGACTATTGGGAGCGTGGGACCGAGCTGATCGGTCAGCACCTCCCCATGCCGCTGAAACGGCTCGGCGCAAAGAAGATGACGATCTTGGCGGGCACGTACCAAGACTGGATCGACTCTTCCGGCGAAATCCTTCCCGCCATGTCAGGGCTGACCGGGGTCCTCGAGTATGCCTATTCGAACCAGGGTTACGGCCCGCTCAAGAAGATCCCCGCCTATTACGGGCTGGTCTGGGTGTCTCCCCTCCTGGCCCAGAGGCTCGTGACCGAGGCGTTTACGAGCCATGGCGGCGTCACCACGTGGAGCAAGGGTTGGGGCGACATCTGGACGAGGATGGCCAAGCCCCTCAAGATCTTGACGAACGTCGAGATCACTTCGATCAAGCGCAACCTGACCTCCGAGGAGTGAGGAGCCCGGGTTGACTGTGCTGCCGGTCACGGCCATGGAGCGCAAGGCGGTCACCATCGTGGCCGCCGACCTCGTCGGCTACTCGCGCATGATGGCCACCGACGAAGAGGGCGTGATCAACCGCCTTCTCGACCTGCGGTCCAACGTCATCGACCCGGCCATTGCGGCCGAGCACGGCCGCATCATCAAGACCATGGGTGACGGCATCCTCGTCGAGTTCACGTCCCCCACATCCGCCG
>DATGGF010000017.1:0-2597 GCA_035308625.1 Acidimicrobiales bacterium
GGTGGTCCCGCAGGACACCGACGCCGCCGTGCAGGTGCAGACCGTGCTGGGCGTCCTCGACGTGGCGTTGCAACCCAAGTCGGGATGGAACCATCCGCTGGCCGACGGCGGCACCATCGGACAGACGAGCATCCCGGTCGAGTTCCAGGACCTTCAGAACGCGGCCGGCACCGTGCTCCAGCAGAGCGACGTCGCCGCCTTCAACCAGTTGGTGCAGGAGCTGTCCCAGGTCACCCAAGGCAAGCAGGCCGAGGTGGCCACCATCGTGTCGGGGCTGAGCAAGTTCACGGCCGTCATCGACCAGCGCCAGCAGCAGGTCTCGAACCTCATCGATGCGGCCGACAACCTCGCTTCCACCGTGGCCCAGCGGGACTCGCAGCTCGGCGGCGTCGTCGACGGGCTGTCCACCGTGGTCCAGGGCCTGGCTTCCCGCAGCACCGACCTCACCACCCTCATCACCCAGACCGATCAGGTGGCGGCCCAGACCTCGTCGCTGGTGGGGCAGAACCAGCCCCAGCTCCAGGGACTGCTCGACCATCTGCAGTCGGTGCTCGGAGTGTTGTCGAAGCACCAGGAGGACCTCGCCCAAGGCGTGTCGTACCTGTCGGCCGCCATCCGCGGTTTCTCGTCGATCGGCTACTCGGGAGCGAACAACACGCCGAACACGTGGGCCAACATCTACGTGAACGTGGTCGACGAGGCCCAGGGCTACTCGGTGCTGGGCAACTGCTCCGCGCTGGACATGGCGCTCAACCAGATCCTCGGGCCTGACCCGATGCCCTGTGATGAGCGCAGCGGTCCACCGGCGGGCCAGACGGCGGCACCGTCGGGTGGCCCAGGCACGGACGCGTCGTCGCCCAGCGCGGAGCCGGGGGCGTCGGGCTCGTCGGGATCGGGTTCGAGCGGCGGCGCCGGTGCAGGAGCCGCATCGGTAAATCCGCTCCAGCAACTGCTCGCCCCACTGCTCGGGGGAAGCAAGTGACGCGCCGCCTGTCGGTCGTGGCCCGCATCCACAAGCAGAGCGCCGCCGTCCTCGCCGTCCTCGTCCTGGCCGGCGGCACTGCGCTCACGGCGTGCGCGGGTTCGTCGGGCTACCACGTGACCGCACTGTTCCCGAGCGCCGAGGGGTTGTTCCCGGGCAACGCCGTCGACGTGCTCGGTGTGAGCCGGGGCACGGTGACCTCGGTGACGCCCGAGGCGGGCCGGGTCATCGTCGGCATGGACTTGAACAGCTCACAGCCCCTGCCCGCTCTGGTGCACGCCAGCCTCACCAACCCGCAGTTGCTGGGCGAGCCGTCCATCGAGCTCGCTCCGGGCTACACCGGCGGGCCCAAGCTGGCCGACGGCGCCATCATCCCCATGAGCCGCACCTCGGTGCCCGAGTCGATCGACCAGTTGCTTCGCGACCTGCAGTCCGCGCTGGGTCGGGTCGACGCGCCCTCGCTCGGGGGTCTGGTGTCGAACCTGGCTCAGGACCTCCGGGGCCAGGGCCAGAACCTGAACCAGCTCATCGCCGGCGCGGCGGGAACGCTCCAGGTGCTGGCCGACAAGGGCACGCAGCTCGGCCAGCTCAACGGCTCGCTGGCCCAGATCACCGCCACCTTGCGCCAGCGCACCGCGTCGGTGACGCAGTTGCTCCAGGCCTACGCCACGGTCTCGCACATCCTCGCCACCGAGAGCGGGCCGCTCGGCGACTCGATCACGCAGCTGGCCGACGCCAGTCAGCAGCTGAGCCAGCTGCTCGGCCCCAACCTGGGCCCGCTCCAGGGCGACATCTCCACCATCACCCAGGTCGGGCGCACCCTCGACCGCAACCTCAATTCGCTCGACGAAGGATTGTCGTCGTCGGTGGCGCTGTTCGCCGCCGCCCAGCGGGCCTACGACCCGGTCCACCAGTGGCTCGACCTCAACACCCAGTTGGCGCCGGGGACCACCAGTGGGGTGCTGGCCGGCCTCATCCGCGACCGCCTGGCCGGCGTGTGCCGCCGGGTCCTGGCCAACCACTCGACCGGGCTCAGCCCGTCGCAGATCTCCACGCTGCAGACATGCGGGAACCCCGACTCCGGGTTCTTCGACGGACTGCTCGGCGCCATCCCGACGTTGCTCACCTCGGCCACCGGGAGCCAGCCCCCGGCGCCGTCTCCCCAAGACCTGCTCGGCCAGGGGGCGGCCCAGATCCCGGGACTGAGCGCGTCGCAGTCATCGGCGCTGGCCAACGTGCCGCCATCGGCCCTGTCGAGCCCGCAGGCCGCGCCGAGTCCGTCGGCCGGTCCCGCCGCGCCAGCACCGCCCCCACTCGTGAACAACCAGCAGGCGAACGGCTCGGGATCGGGCGGGTTGCTCGGCGGATTGCTCCACGGGCTGCTCGGCGTGACGACGGGGGCGGGGCGCTTCTTCGCCAGCGTGGGCCACGGGTTCGCCAGCATGGGCCACTTCTTCGGGAGCCTGCTGTGACGGCCGGCGCCGTGATCCGGGCGAAGGCCGGCCGCCGGCTCGCCGGCCTGGGGCTGGCCCTTGCCGGGCTGTCGGCGCCGCTGGGGCTGTCGGCCTGTGGAGGCAGTTCGGGCACCGTCACCGCCAGTGCGGTCTTCTCCGAC
>DATGGF010000018.1:0-3173 GCA_035308625.1 Acidimicrobiales bacterium
CCGCCGCGGCGTGAGCCTCAACTTCGGCTGCTATGTCGGCCACACGGCGGTGCGCATCTTCGTCATGGGCGACGAGGCCTACGAGCGGGCCGCGTCGGACGACGAGTTGGCGTCGATGCAGGCGGTGATCGCCGACGCCATGGCCGGTGGGGCCATGGGCTTCGCCACCAGCGCGTCGCCCACCCACAACGGTGACAAGGGCCGGCCCGTCCCTTCCCGGGTGGCCGACGTCGAGGAGCTGCGGGCGCTGCTCACACCGGTGCGTGACTCGGGTCGTGGCGTGGTGGCGCTACTGCCGGGCGGGGTCCTGCACAACCGCGACATGTTCGAGCTCCAGCGTCACGTGGGCCGGCCGGTCACGTGGACGGCGCTGCTCACCGTGAAGAACTACCCGTACCACGAGAAGGTGATCGCCGAGCACGACGCCGCTCGCGCCGAGGGGGTCGAGGTGTGGCCCCAGGTATCGTGCCGGCCGCTCGTGTTCCAGATGAATCTGGCCGAGCCCTTCACGCTCAACACCCGCCCGAGCTTCGCCGCCTTGATGGACGGCGCGCACGAGGCGCGCTTGGCCGCGTATCGCGACCCGGCGTGGCGGGCTCAGGCCTGGGAGGAGCTCGCCGGTGGGCGGGGCGGGCTGCCGTTCAACTGGGCGTCGGTGTCGGTGGCCGAGTCACCCGGGCACCCCGAACTGGTCGACCGCCGCGTGGAGGAGCTGGCCGCCGAGCGGGGGTGCACGGCGCTCGACGTGGTCCTCGACATCTCGCTGGACGACGACCTGAAGACCCGCTTCTGGTCGGTCATCGCCAACGACGACCCCGAGGGCATCACGTGGCTGTTGCCCCGTGACGGCGTGCTGCTCGGGCTGGCCGACTCGGGTGCCCATGTGTCGCAGCTGTGCGACGCCTGCTTCGCCACCGACCTGCTCGGCAACTGGGTGCGCGAGCGAGCGGTCATGCCGCTCGAGCGCGCCATCCACAAACTGACGGGTGAGCCGGCGTCCGTGTACGGCCTGGCCGACCGGGGCACCCTCGAGGCGGGCAAGGCGGCCGACATCTGCGTGTTCGACCCCGACACCGTGGCTCCCGGGCCGCTCGTGCGAAAGCGCGACTTCCCCGCCGACGGCGAGCGTCTCACCGCCGAGGCGCCGGTGGGCATGAATCACGTGTTGGTGAACGGGGTGGCCATCCGGGAGGACGGGCGGCCGCGAGCCGAAGGCCTCGACGCGCATCCCGGGAAGGTGTTGCGCTAGGCGCGCCCATCGCCGTGGTCACCCTGGGCGCCGTTTTCGGGATCTCGTCGGTGTTCTGGTCGGCTCCGCGTCGGGGGCCTTTGCTTGCCGTAGATTTCGGTGGCGTGGATAGCAACCGGGTCGCCGTTGTCCGCTCGTGCTACCACTGCTTCAACGACAAGGACATCGACGGCGTCCTCGACCTCTGTACCTCTGACGTCGAATTCCCCGATGTCGTGAACGACTCGGTGCTCCGGGGCCGGGCGGCCATCGAGGATGCCTTCCGGCGGCAGTTCGAGATCTTCGACCATTCCGTGGTCCTGGGGGACGTCTTCGAAGTCGGTGAACACGTCGTCGTCGTGGCGCATCTCCAGGTCTACGAACGCGACGGCGGTCCCCTCGGCTCCGGCATCGCCGCGGTGCACCGATACAGCTTCGACGGGGAACGGATCGCCAAGGTGGAGTGGATGGGACTCGACGATGTTCCCGAGCCGGTCAGAGAGCGCCTGGTCTAGAGGGGGCGGCGGCCGAGCCGGAGCTCTGAGCCCACGGTTGTGCCAGCGCCCAGTCGGAGGGGTCAGATCGAGGGCGCGGGCCCATCGACTTCCTTCCACCGCGCGTTTACCGTTCGGTAACCGACCGCCATCGAGTCCCACGCCGGATGGGGTGCTCAGGTCGACGACGGAGGGGGAGACCGAGTGACCCGTTCGATGCGCTTGCGCGCTGCTGTCGTTGCTGTTGCCGCCTTGGCCGCCACCTTCGGGGCCGGCCTGGTGGCTCCACCGGCCGGGGCGACGCCGGCGGCCAGCAAGGGCACCACCGTGCTCTTCATCCACGGCTTCAGTGCCAGTGCCAACACCGACTGCAACGGCACCTTTGGCAACATGATCTCGCAGATGAAGTCGGACGGCTTCACCGGGAGCCAGATCACTGTGGGCTACTACTCGGGTGACACCAACTGCAACGTGAACCTGCACAACTACGGGAGCTACGGCGACGGCGACCCGTTCACCAACATCGGGCAGGCGCTGTCGTGGTACATCTACGACACCTTCACCTCGAACGGGATCTCGGTCAACGCCGTGGGGTACTCCATGGGCGGCATCATCCTCCGAGCGGCGGTCTACGGGGCCTCCACCGGCGCGGCGGGCTACTCGCCCCCGATCAACGTGGGCCGGGCCGCCACCCTGGGTGGGCCCCACAACGGCGCCGCCTGGTACGCCACCGCCTGCGTCCTCATCGGCTGGACCCAGTGCGCCGCCATGGTCGGGGGGTCTTCCCAGCTCAACTGGCTGAACCAGAACGGGAACCCGCAGGGCAGCGCCGGGACCAACTGGATCACCTTCGGCTCGACCGACGACGACGTGGTGCCCTCGGACTCCGCCACCCACATGAGCCTGCCGGCGGCCCAGAAGATCGTGTTCGACAACGTGTCGCACACTGGCCTCTTCCACCCCGACTACATGGACGCCTGGTCGGTGGTGAACCTGGCCGGTGACTCCCTGGGCCACGGGTCGACCGCCATGACGTCGGGGATCAGCTCGTCCAAGTGCATCGACGACCGGGGCTCGGGCACTTCCGATGGCACGCCGATCCAGGTCTATGACTGCAACGGGACCAACGCCCAGACGTGGCTCCACGATGCGTCGGGCAAGACCACCAGCTTCTCGGTGATGGGCATGTGCATGGACGACTCCGGCTCGGGCACGTCGAATGGCACCAAGATCCAGCTCTACCAGTGCAACAACACCGGTGCCCAGCAGTGGACGCCCGGTCCCAACGGCTCTCTGCAGATCTTCGGCAAATGCCTCGACGACCCAGGCTCGAACACCACCAACGGCACCCAGCTGCAGCTGTACACCTGCAACGGGACCAACGCCCAGCGCTGGATCTACAACTGATCGTCCCCGGCTCGACCAGGGCTAGGGCCGTGGGTGACCAACGG
>DATGGF010000019.1:0-5984 GCA_035308625.1 Acidimicrobiales bacterium
CTCCTCACCGGTGCGTTCGCCGTCCTCGGCACGGTCCTGGCCCACCGTCTCGGCGGCCTGCGCGCCGGCCGGTGGACGGCGGCGCTTCTTATCGGCGAGATGGCGGCCATAGGCCCAGCCACCATCGCCATGGTGTGGAACCCGGTGATCATCATCGTGCCCACTTCGGTGTTCATCATCGCTTTGGCCGGCGTCGCCTCGGGTCGGTGGTGGATGCTGGCCTGGGCCGCGATCGTGGGCTCCTTCCTGGTACAGACCCATGTCAGCACCGGACTGGTCGTGCCCGTCGTCGCGGTGGTGGCGGTGATCGTCGGCCTGACGAGACGCGACACCCGTGCCATGTGGCCGAGAGCCCTTGTCCCCCCGATGGCCACCGCACTCGCGCTCGGCACCCTGGTGTGGCTGCCGCCGCTCATCGAGCAGGTCGGCGCCAGCCACGGCAACCTCGGGCGGGTCGTCGACTTCTTCCGCGCCCACCCGCACGGGTACGGCTTGGGCGCCGCCACCCAGGCGGTGTCCCACGCACTCTGGCCGCCACTGACGGGCCAGCTTTCGGCCGGCGCAGCGACGAGCGCGACGACCGCGTCGATCGCCGTGATCGTGGGTGTGGGTCTGCTGGCCCTGGCTCTGGTGGGCGCCGGCCTTCTCGCCCGCCGGCGCAGCGCTTCGATCCTCGGGGTGCTTTCGCTGGTCGTCCTCGTGGTCGGCTTGGTGTCGGCCACGCGTGCGACCGGCGGCCTCTACGGGTACCTCACCGAATGGCTCGTGGGCCTGGAGGTTCCGCTCCTGCTCGGCTGGGTCGTGCTCGTGCCGCGACGGGCTCTGCACCTCGCCGGCTTCGCGGCCGCTGCGGCGGCGTCGGTGGCACTCGTCAGCGCCACGTTCGTCGAGGCTCCGCCTCTCGACACAGGTCGTCCCGTCACGGCGTTATTTCGTCAGCTTCGGCCGGCGCTGCCGGCGCCCACGAGGGGGCCGGTTTTACTGGACGTCGCGTCCGCTGATACCTACCCCGAGCTGACGGGCCTGGTTGTCGAGCTGACCCATGCCGGGTACCACGTCGAGGTCCAGGACGATTGGCGATTCCTGTTCGGTGGTTCGTTCGGCCACGCGGGACACCCGTCGACCACTGCCACGCTGTGGGACACGGCTTCGGTGCCCAGCGATCTCGAGCCGGCGGCCGCATCGGTACCTGGTTTTCAAGTGGTGCTCAACGAGCGTGGAAGTTCGCCGAGCCCTGGGCCCTGAACGCCCGGGTGGGTCGCGCCCGGTCAGGGGCGCACCGCGTCGTCAGTCTCCCCGAGGTGTCTGCAGATCGTAAATGTGGACACCGTCCACGGTGCGAGACGCGAACCGCTCTTCCACCCAGCGCGTGATCACGGCCGCCGCGCTTCCGCCGTGTACAGACTTCTCATTCTGCGCGAGCACGAACCAGTGGATCCTGCCCTGGCCGACCAGCTGACGAAAAGCCAACGGCGTCGGAACGTCGAGGGTGCCGTGGTAGCCGCCGATGTCCATGACCGGCTGGCCGGTCGCCAGCTCATAGCCGGCCGCCGCATCCCCACCCACAACGGCCGCCTCGAATTCGAACTGGGGTGCTCCGGCGCTCAGGACGTCTACCAATCGGTTCCCGATGGGGCGGGATGGAAGCGAAGGAGGGATGCCCCGGAGAGGTGGCCCTGACGAAAGCGCTCGACCGGAAGCGACCTTGCCCACCGTTTGCACGTCGTAGAAGATCGGACCGACGGTCGCTAGTGCCAGCCCCATCGCGGCAACGGCGAGTGCCGTGGGGCGGCGAATCGACTTTCTGAGGCCGACCGCGAGTGCCACCAGCAGAGAGAGCGCAAGAATGGTGAGGGCCAATGCGGACATTGGGTTCACGCCGCGGAGCAGCAGTGCGAAGGACCATGCCCCGGTCGCCTCGATGGCCACGGCCAACGCCACTCTCGGGACAACTTCCTGACGTCTTTGCCAACACGTCGTGACACCGATGCCCACGATCGCGGCGATCGGAGGAGCCAACAGCACGACGTAGTAGGGGTGGAAGATTCCCTTGGCATAGGAGAACGCCAGGCCGCCCACGAGCAACCATGCCCCAAAGAGGATCATGGCGACCTTGGAACGGTCGGTCCGAGCGGCTCGGCGGCGGTCCCAGAGGATCACGACGAGGAAGATCAATGCCGCGAAGAGCACCCACGAGATCTCGCCTCCGAGCTCCACGCTGAAGAGCCTGATCAGGCCGACGGGTCCCCACCACCCACTCGGCCGGTGGGACACACCTCCGCTGAGCTCGTTGCCTGACAGCCTCCCCAGGCCGTTGTAACCGAAGACAAGGTTCAGCATGTTGTTGTCGGTCGTGCTGCCGATGTAGGGCCGGTCAGCAGAGGGAGTCAACTGCACTGCCGCCACCCACCAACCCGATGCCACGATGGTCGCCACACCGGCGAGCAGCAGCTTCTTCAGGCGCACGAGGCGTGGTCCAGGCGCGCCAACGGCGAAGGCGAGCGCCAGGGCGGGGAGGACAAGGAAGGCCTCCATCATCTTGGTCAGGAAAGCGAAGCCGACCGCTCCGCCAGCGGCGACCAACCACCACGTGCTTCCCCGCTCGACGGCTCGCAAGGTTGCATAGGCCGATATGGCAACCAGCAATGTGAGCAGAGCGTCGGGGTAGTTGACCCGGAACATGAGCACGCATACGGGCGTGCTGGCGGCGACGAAGCCGGCCAAGAGTCCGGCGCCGGAGCCGAACCACCGTCGAACGGTGGCGTACACCACTCCGACCATGGCCACCCCTTCGAGTGCTTGAGGAACGAGCACGCTCCAGGGGTTGAAGCCAAAGAGGCGGGCCGAAATGTCCATGACCCACAGCGATACCGGTGGCTTGTCTACCGACAGAAAGTTCGCACCGTCAGCTGAGCCGAAGAAGAACGCCTTCCAGCTCCGGCTACCGGCTTGTACGGCTGCCGAGTAGTACGGGTTGGCCCATCCCGTGCGGGACAGTGACCACAGGTAGGCGAGCGCGGTTAGGCCGAGCAACAACAGGAGCCCGGGGCGAGCCCAGGCCGGATCGCCCTGTCGGCCGCGCACGATTCGCCGCGCAAAACTGCGCCGGCGCGGCCTGAGCCGGGTGGGGAAATGCCGATCGCCGTCGACGGGGTCAGTCGCACCCTCTACCCACTCGTTCAGCTGGTCACCAGGGGGGTCGGTGACGAGGGTCATGGCGCCTGAATGGGACTTCGCTCGTGGGCGGCCGCCTGCGCCGGAGCCGCGGTGTTCGACATCAGTGGACAGCTATGGGGACGCGGCGCACCAGGAGACGAACGATGCCCATCAAGTCGTTCCACGCGGTGCGGATGATCTTGACCCGACTATCGGGGTCCTCTACCCATTCGACGGGAACTTCGTGGATACGAAGGCCACTGCGCTGCGCCAAGATCAGCATCTCGGTGTCGAAGAACCAGTCGTTGTCGTGGATGGCCGGCAGAATGTTCCTGGCGACGTCCGCCGATGCCGCTTTGAAGCCGCACTGGGCGTCGGAGACACGGCTGCGGAGCACGATCTTGAGAAGGCCGTTGTAGGCGCGGGAAACCACGTCGCGCTTGCGCGAGCGGACCACCGACGATCCCAAGGCCAAACGGGACCCTATGGCGATGTCGGCCTCGCCGAAGACGAGTGGCTCCACCATCGGGGCCAGCGCGTCCAGAGAAGTGGACAGGTCGACATCCATATACGCCACTACGGCTGCCTCGGATCGACTCCATGCAGCTCGCAACGCGTGCCCCCGGCCCTTCACGGCAAGGCGCACAAGCCGAACTCCGGGCACGGTCGCGGCAAGCTCTGTTCCCACCGTTGACGAGCCATCGTCGCTCCCGTTGTCCACGATCGTGATGACTGCTGGGAACGGAAATGATTTGTCGAGGTAAGCCCTCAGACGGTGGATGCTCGATGCAAGCACATGCGCTTCGTTGTAGATGGGAACGACTACGTCAAGGAGCGGGGCGGCCAGGGAATCTGGCGCCTCGAGGGAGATTTCTGGAGCGGGGGTCGGGGCGGCAATGACCACCCAAGGAGGATCGACCTCGGCTCAAGGCGCCTTTAGATACGACGCGACGACCTACCACCCAGGGTGGGCGTTTTGGATCATTGCCACCCGGCTCGAAACAATGCCGTTGTCCCCACAATGTGTGGGGCAGCGATGGTCAGCCCTTCTTGGTTTCCCAGAAGATGCCGTCGATCTCCTTGATCGACTGAAGCAGCCGATCGGCCACCGCGGTGTCGGTCGTCTTCTTGGCCTCGCCCGCCGCCTTGGTGGCCTTCCAGAAGAGGTCGTGGAGCTGCGGGTGCTTCTCGAGGTGCTCGGGCTTGAAGTAGTCGGTCCAAAGCACCCACAGATGGTGCTTGACCATGTCGGCCCGCTCCTCCTTGATGGCGATGGCCCGCTCCTTGAACACCGGGTCGTCGGAGCCGTTGAACTTCTCCATACACGCCTTCACCGAGTCGGCCTCGATGCGGGCCTGGGCGGGGTCGTAGACGCCGCAGGGAAGGTCGCAGTGGGCGTGGGCCGTGGCCGGAGGGGAAAGGCGGTCGAGGGCGTCGAGCAGGCGGTCCACGATGCGCATGACTGGGGCTCCTTCGATGGGCTGGAATCCAGGGCGATGACCACCTTACCCACGGCCCGTTGCCGCTGACCCGGCCGGGCTGGCCTGTGCGGCGCCTGCGTGTCGAGGGCGACAGCATGCTCCCCACCCTCGAGCCCGGCGACCGGTTGCTCGTGCGCCGTTCCCGGCGGCCCCGCATCGGCGACCTGGTGGTGGTCCCCGACCCCCGGGACCCGGCCCTCCTTCTCGTGAAGCGCGTGGCCGCTCGCCGGGGCGAGCACCTCGAGCTCCGGGGTGACAACCCGATGTCCAGCACCGACAGCCGGGACTTCGGCGCCGTGCCCACCACGGCGGTGTGGGGCCGGGTGGTGCGCCGGTATGCGCCTCCCCGACGTGCCGGAAGGCTGTGATGGCGCGACACAGGACTACGATCGCGGCGATGGCGTTGCTGAACGACGAGCTCGAGCGCCTCTTCGCGCCGGACTACCTGCACGGCCTGGCCGGCCGTTCGCTCGACGACCTGCGGGCCATGCGGGCCGAGTGCCAACACGCCGAGACGGCCGTGTCCTACCTCCGCCGAGTCGCCCAGGGCCGCCTCGACATCGTCTACGGCATCCTCGACGGCAAGGCCTCGGGTCACGCGGACCTGGCCTCGGTGGTGGAGAACCTCTCGAGCATCCTCGGCGGCGGGCCGCCGCGGCCGGCCGGCTACGGGCGGTTGCCGGCCCAGATGTCGCCCGACATGGAGTCGGTCGAGGGCGACCTCACCGTGGACATCGACGCGGTGGTCGACCCGGGCCGCATCGGCGAGCTGCCGTCGATGAGCGATGCCGAGCTCCGGGCCATCGCCGACCGCCTGACCGACCTCGAGGCGCGCATCTCCCAGGAGCGCCGCTCGCTGCACGAGCGCATCGATACGGTGCAGGCCGAGATCGTGAACCGCTACAAGTCGGGACAGGCGTCGCCCGACGACGTGCTCGCCTGATACCAGGACCCCTTCGGTGCCCAAGCAGCTGCCCGACCGCTGGCACGATCTCGGCGCGTTCATCCGCGACCAGCGCAGCACGGCCCGCCTGTCGCTGCGCCGGCTGTCCGAGCTGGCCGGCATCTCCAACCCCTATCTGAGCCAGATCGAGCGGGGTCTTCGGCGCCCCTCAGCCGAGATTCTCCAGCAGATCGCCCGGGCTCTGCGGATCTCAGCCGAGACCCTCTACGTCCGCGCCGGCATCCTCGACGCCCGGGAGATGCACGGCGACCTGACCGAGGCCATCCTGGGTGAGCCGACCCTGAGCGACGAGCAGAAACAGGCGCTGCTGCGGATCTATCTGTCGTTTCGCCGCGAAAACGCCGCGGCCGCTTTCGATGGCCAAGCGGCGGCGGCCTCGGCCC
>DATGGF010000020.1:0-9161 GCA_035308625.1 Acidimicrobiales bacterium
CGCGTCCACTCGCAGGAGGCCGCCTACCTCGACGTCATCCACGAGCCGGGGCCGGCGGACGGGTGGAACCCGAGTGACTATGCCGTGCACCTGACCAGGCGGGCGCGCGGCTTGCCCCTGTGGTTCTCCCTCGCCGTCCACGGCACCGACGCGTACCGCGACGCCGTCGAGACGGTGCTCGCCACCGCCCAGGCCGCCGCCGATCTGGTGGACGGCGCCTCGCACCTCGAGCTCGTCCGTCGCCCCGAGCTGTCGATCGCGCTGTTCTCCCGGCGGGGCTGGGACCACGAGCAGTACCAGTCGTGGTCGATGGGCCTGCTCGCCGATCAGACCGCGTTCGTCGTTCCGACCACCTGGGAAGGACGCCCGGTGGCGCGCTTCGCCTTCCTCCACCCGCACACCACCCTCGACATGGTGCGCGAGATCGTCGACTCCATGGCCTGACCCGCCGTTCCGGGTCACGACACTGGTCATGACCGCGGGTCTCGCCGCGGTCAGGGCCCGGGTCGATCCCCGAGGAGCGGGTCGGCGGGGCGGCGGCCGATGCTGTCGGCCCCGGCCCGCCGTTGCCAGGCCGTGCCCGCCAGTGCCTCGAGCACCACGCGGTTGGCCAGATACGCAGTCACCTCGGCGTGGTCGTAGGGCGGCGACACCTCGACCACGTCCATGCCGGCGAGGGGCAGCTCCATGGCCACCCGGCGCACGGCGTCGAGCAGCTGGCGCCCCGTCAGCCCGCCGGGCTCGGGGGTGCCGGTTCCCGGAGCCATGCCCGGGTCGACCACGTCGACATCCACCGACAGGAACACGGCGTCGCAGTCGTCGACGGCGACGGCGAACGCCTCGTCGAGACAGGCGTCGAGCCCGCGGGCGGTGATCTCGGCCATCTCGTAGTTGCGCATGCCCTGCGCCGCCATCCAGTCGAGGGTGGCGGGCTCGGGCCAGTAACCCCGCAACCCGATCTGCAGGAACCGGTCGCCGCGCACCGCGCCCGACTCGATGAGTCGGCGCATGGGCGTGCCGTGTCCGTAGAGCGAGCCGAATTGGGTGTCACCGGTGTCGGCGTGCGCGTCGAAGTGGACCACCGACACGCGGCCCCATCCCACGTGGCTGGCCACCGCGCTCACGTCGGGCAGGGCGATGGTGTGGTCGCCGCCCAGCACCACCGGCAGGGTCCCGCCGGCCGACAGCTGTTCGACGGCGTGGCGCAGCCGGTCGAGCGACGGCTCGATCTCCCCCGGGAGCATGACCACGTCGCCCACGTCGACGACCGCCAACTCGGCAAGCGGGTCGACGCCCAGGGCGAGATGAGGCCGGCGCCCGTCGTGGGGGAGGTAGTCGGTGGTGCGGATGGCCCCGGGGCCGAACCGGCATCCCGGGCGATGCGACGTGCCCCCGTCGAAGGGGGCGCCCACCACCACCGCGCCGGCGCCTCCCCAGCTGGCCGGGTCGGCGAGGTCGGCGGCGGGGACCCCGAGGAAGGTGGACCGCTGCCCGTACATCGCCTCGGCCGGCATCGGCGTCATTCTTCCCCGCCCCCGCCGGCGGGGCGCGGTCCCTGGTGGCGGGGTCCCCGGGCGGAGGTGGAGAAGCGG
The DNA here is from genome assembly GCA_035308625.1 of Acidimicrobiales bacterium. GTDB lineage: Bacteria > Actinomycetota > Acidimicrobiia > Acidimicrobiales > UBA8190 > DATGGF01. Next base: position 1,593 of record DATGGF010000020.1, read on the forward strand.
TGCCACAATCGACACGGTGGAGCGGCCACCGGTGGAAACGGTCGCGCAGCTCCCGGCGGCCCCGGCCCCCGAGGAGCACGCCCTGCGGGCTCTGTCACCGCGCGCGCTGCTGCCGCAGATCCTCACCGGTGGGGTGGCGCCCTTCGTCGCCTACCAGTTGGCGCGGCACGGGGGCATGAGCGACGCCTCGGCCCTGGCGATCTCGTCGGGGCCACCGACGCTGGCGGTGATGGGGGAGTGGGCGTGGCGCCGGCGGCTCAACGTCATCGGCGCCATCGCCCTCGTCGGCATCGTGGCCGGGCTCGTGTCCATGGCCTTCTTGAACGGCGACGAGCTCGTGCTCAAGATGCGCGAGTCGGTGGTCACCGGCGCCTTCGGCGTCGTGTGCCTGGGCAGCCTCGTGCTTCCCGTGCGCCCGGTCATGTTCTTCATGGGCCGGGCCATGGCCGGTGGCGGCGCGGCCGGACAGGCCGAGGAGTTCGAAACCCTGTGGGAACGCCCCGAGTCGCGCCGCGCCTTCACCGTGATCACCGCGGTGTGGGGGATCGGACTGGTGCTCGAGGCCGGCTTCCGGGCCTTGCTGGCCTTCGAGCTGCCGACGGGCCGATTCCTGGCCGTGACCCCGGTGCTCGGGTGGGGCGTCGTAGGACTGCTCATCTACGTCACCATCTCCTACACGCGCTCCACGCGACGGCGGGCCGAGGAGCTCGAAGTCGCCGAGGCCGCCGCCTGAGCCTCGCCCGTGTGGGTGGGACGCGGACGCGTCGCCGGTCAGGCGGTGCAGGTGGCGCAGGTTCCGAGCACGTCGAGGCGGTGTGATTCGGCGCGAAAGCCGCGGTCGGTCCCGATCTGGGTCATGAGAGTGTCGACACTGCGTTCGAGCCCCGACGGCACGGCGAAGTCCTCGACCCGGCCGCAGACCCGGCACACCAGATGGTGGTGGTGTTGCCCGGTGACCGCCTCGGCCAGCTCGTAGCGGGCGAACTCGTCGGTGCCCTCCACCCGGTGGACGACACCGGCTTGGGCGAGCACGGCCAGGTTCCGGTAGGCGGTGCTCTGAGGCAGCGCCGGCCGGGCGGCCACCAGCTCGGCTGCGGTGAGCGGTCGCGGGCTGTCGGCCAAGGCCTCCACCAGCTGGCGCCGGCCACGGGTGTAGCGCTGCTCGATGGCGGCCAGTCGGGCGCCTACGGCGCCGTGCAGCTCCTGGTCCACGGCGCCCATCCTACCAACCTGGCATTGAAATGAGAACCATTCCTGTTCTAATGTGCCTCCCGGTCCACGGTGAGGAGGATGGGTGATGGGGACATCTCGACCACGGCGCTCGGCGCCCGGGAACGTGCGCAGCCTGGCGGCCGGAACCGGGCTGCTGGTGGCCGCCGTGCTGGCCGGCTGTACGAGCGCCGGCACGCCGAGCACCACCGGGGTGGTGCAGGCCGTCGGGGCCGAGAACGAGTACGCCGATGTGCTGGCCCAGATCGGGGGCCCCTACGTCCACGTGTCATCGATCATCGAAAACCCCAACACCGACCCCCACGCCTTCGAGTCCAGCCCGTCGGTGGCCCGCGAGGTGAGCGCGGCCGAGCTCGTGGTGCAGAACGGTCTCGGCTACGACGCCTTCATGGCCAAGATCGAGTCGGCCAGTGCCAGTGCCACCCGCAAGGTCATCGTGGTGCAGCGGCTGCTCGGCCTCCCCGACTCCACCCCGAACCCGCACCTCTGGTACGACCCGGCCACCATGCCCAAGGTGGCCCGGGCCATGGCGAATGCTCTGGCCGCCCTCCGGCCCGCTCACGCCTCGTTCTTCCAGGCGAGTCTGCAGAGCTTCGACCGCTCGCTCACGCCGTGGACCGACGCCATCGCCGCGTTCAAAGCCCGCTTCGCCGGGACGCCGGTGGCGACGACCGAGCCGGTGGCCGACTACCTCCTTGAGGCCATGGGTCTCGACAACCGCACGCCTTTCGCTTTCCAGGCCGACGTCATGAACGGCACTGACCCGGCCCCGCAAGACGTGACCTTGGAGGACGGCTTCTTCACCGGCCACCAGGTGAAGGTGTTCTGTTACAACCAACAGGTCGTCTCGTCTCTGACCGCTTCCATCCTCCAGAACGCCCAGAGAGCAGGCGTGCCCGTCGTCGGCGTCTACGAGACCATGCCGACTCCGGGGTACCACTACCAGAGCTGGATGTTGGCCGAGGTCCAAGCCATCGAGAAGGCCGTCGCCGGCGGCGTGTCCACCGGGCACCTGTGACGAGCCGAGCCATGGACCCGTCGCGGGAGCGACAGGAAGTCCTCGAGGTGACGGACGCCAGCGTCTCACTGGCGGGGCGCACCGTCCTCGACAAGATCACCTTCTCCCTGCGCGCCGGCGAATTCACCGGCCTCATCGGGTCCAACGGCGCGGGCAAGACGACGCTGCTGCGCGCCGTCCTCGGACTGCAGCGGCTCGCGGGGGGTTCCATCGAAGTGGCGGGCCGACCGTTGGGCCGGCGCTCCGGAGCTATCGGCTATGTGCCACAAAAGGTGCTCCTCGACCCCGATCTCCCGCTGCGGGCATGGGACCTCGTGGCTCTGGGGCTCGACGGCAACCGCTTCGGCGTGCCCTTGCCGTCGCGCCGGCGTAGGGCCGCCGTCGATGCCATGGTCGGGGCGGTGGGCGCCGAGGCCTTTGCCGGCGCCCGGGTGGGCCAGCTCTCGGGGGGCGAACAGCAGCGGGTCCTCATCGGGCTCGCCCTCATGAGCCGTCCACGGCTGCTCCTGCTCGACGAGCCACTGGCCAACCTCGACCTCCACAGTGCCCAGGAGGTAGTGGCGCTGTTGGCCCACATCGCCCGGGAGCAACAGGTGGCGGTGCTGTTGTCGGCCCATGACATCAACCCGCTCCTCCCGGTCATGGACCGAGTCGTGTACCTGGCCGACGGCCGGGCGGTGAGCGGCACCACGGACGAGGTCATCCGTGAAGACGTCCTGAGCCGGCTGTACCGCCACCACGTGGATGTGATCACGGTGCACGGCCGCATCCTGGTGATCGCCGGGGCGTCCGACCTCGAGCACCTGACGCTCGGCCACCACGAGGTCGACCCCCACGAGGTCGGCCCGCCCGAGCAGCGCCGCCATCTGTCGCTGCCGCCGCACGACCTTCCGAGGAGCTGATCCGTGCACCGTCTGCTCACGTGGGTCGTCGAGCCCGGGTTCGTGTCCAGTGGGCCCGTCCACGTGGCCTTGACCGTGGGGGTGACCGCGGCCGTCGTCTCGGCTGTGGTCGGCGTGTTCACCGTGCTCCGGGGCCAATCCTTCGCCGGCCACGCCCTCACCGACGTGGCCGCCACCGGAGGGTCCGGGGCGCTGTTGGCCGGGGTCGGGGCGCTGCCCGGCTTCCTCGTCTTCGGGCTCCTGGGCGCCGGCGCCATGGACCTCATCGGGGTGCGGCGCGTGCGCGGGCGCGACCTGGCCACGGGCATCGTGCTCGGTGCCACCACCGGGCTCACCGCGCTCGTCCTCTTCCAGGACACCACCGCCCGCGCCACGACCGGTGCGGCCCAACAGGTCCTGTTCGGTTCGATCTTCACCGTCCCCTTCACCACCGCGGTGGTGTCGCTCGTGCTCGGCGCGGCGGCGATGGTGGCGGTGGCGGTGCTCTACCGGCCGTTGCTGCTGAGCTCGGTCCATCCCGACATCGCTGCGGCCCGCGGTGTGCACGAACGGGCGGTGGGCGTTGCCTTCATGGGCACGTTGGCGGTGGCGGCCGGGCTGTCCGCGGTGGCCATCGGCGCCATCTTGTCGACGGCCCTGCTGATCGGGCCGGCCGCCGCGGCCCTTCGTCTGACCCAGCGCGTCGGGGCGGCGATCGTCGTCGCCGGGCTCATCGGCGCCGGCGCCACTGCGCTCGGCGTGCTGCTGGCCTACGACAGCTACTACTGGGGATCGAGTCGACGCGGCCTGCCCGTCAGCTTCTGCGTGGTGGTGGTCGTCGTGGCGGCCTACGCCATCTCGGGAATCCGGGCCCGATTCGACCGCAGCCGGCGAGTGGTGCGGGGGTAGCGGTGTTCTCCGGCTTCATGGTCAACGCCTGGCTGGTGGCCACCATCGTGGCCGTCGTGGCCGGGACGGTGGGGTTCTTCGTCGTCCTGCGGGGATCGGCGTTCCCCGCCCACGCCATCCCCAACGGCGCCTTCGCCGGCGCCGCGCTGGCCGGGTTGGTGGGCTTCAGCACGCTCCTCGGGTTGGGGGTGGCCGCCGTGCTCGCCGCGCTGGCCATCGGTCTGCTCGGGCGGCGCGGGCGCCACGACGTCGTCACCGCGCTGGCCCTCGTCACCATGCTGGCGCTGGGAGCCGTGTTCCTGAGCCGGACGAACCAGTACGAGGCGCAGCTGTATTCGCTGTTGTTCGGCGAGGTGCTCGGAGTGGGCAGCAACGAGCTCATCCCGGTGGCCGGGCTGGCGCTCGCCTCGGTGCTGTCGGTCGGCGTGCTCTACCGTCCGCTTCTGCTCTCGTCGGTGGCGCCCGACATGGGGGAGGCCCGGGGCGTCCCGGCCCAACGACTCGACATGGCCTTCCTCGTGGTCCTGGCCCTGGCCACCGCCATGACCGTGCCCGTGGTGGGGGCACTGCTCATCTTCAGCTTGATGATCGGGCCACCGGCCGCGGCCCGTGCGCTCACCGGGCGACCGCTGGTGGCCGTGGCCCTCAGTATCGGGTTGGCCCTTGTCACCGTGTGGAGTGCCATCGCCCTGTCCTATCTGTCGGACTGGCCGATCGGGTTCTTCGTGGGGACGCTGAGCGCCGTGTGTTACGGCGCCGGGCGGATGTGGGGGTCGGTCATCCGGTCCCGGAAGCTCGCCGCGGCTTGAAGGGATCAGTCAGAGCCGCTCTTCCAGGTGGACGACCACGGTGTCGCCCGCGTCCTTGCCGATGGCCCGGCGTACCTCGGCCTTCACCGGCAGCTTGTGGGTGCCGTCGCCCAGCGCCATGAACGAACTGGCGAAGGCTTCGCCGTCGACAGTGCCCCGTACCTTGACCAGACCCTTGGTCCCGAAGAACCGCACCGAGTCCGGCCAGACCAGAAAGGTCCATCCGCCCTTGGCCGGGCTCTTCTGCAACTTGGCCTTGAACGTCTTGTCCAAGCGCGTCATCGGGGCTCCTCTCGCATCGGGGCTCGCGTCAGGCGGGCCCGACGCTTGGACGGCATGGCGGCGCCGATCTCATCGGCGTGCCGGCGCGGCGCCTGGATCCTCCAACGCTCACGGGCAGCGTGTCCCAGCCGCGCACGGTCGATGTGGACGACAGCCGGGCGTTGTCGAGGTCGAGCTCCCACTCGGGGAACCGACGCAGGAGCTCTTCGAGTGCGACGCGGCCCTCGAGACGGGCCAGGGCCGCACCCAGGCACATGTGGATGCCGTGGCCGAAGCCGAGGTGCCGCCCGATGTCCCGCCGGACGTCGAAGCGGTCACCGTCGGGAAAGCGCCGATCGTCACGATTGGCCGAGCCCGCCAGCAGGAGGATGGCGCTACCGGCAGGAACGGTGCGGCCGTGGAACTCCGCCCCCCGGGTGACGTAGCGGGCGATATGGGGCGCTGGGGACTCGTAGCGCACGAGCTCCTCGATGGCGTTGGGGATCAGGGTCGGGTCCTCCACCAGCTGGCGGCGCTGGTCGGGATGGTCGGCCAGCACCTTGCCGGCCCAGCCGATGAGGCGGGTGGTGGTCTCGTTGCCGGCCCCGGCGATGACGCTGACGTAGGTGAGGATCTCCTCCCGGCTGAGCCGGCGCACCGTGCCCGTCTCGTCCTCGAATTCGGCGTGGAGCAGCTCGGTCATGATGTCGTCCGACGGGTGGGTCGCCCGCCAGTCGATGTACTCCTCGAAGATCTCTGTGCCGAAGTCGCTCGACATCTGCATGGGCTCGCCCGCCTCGGTGCGGAGGCTCGAATCCGCGTACTCGCGCACCGCCTCCTGGTCGGCCTCGGGGATGCCGAGCAACATGCCGATGACGCGCATCGGCATCTGGGCCCCGAGATCGGCAATGAAGTCGAAGCCCCCGGCCCCGACAATGGGGTCGAGGCTGAGCGCGCAGAACTCCCTGATCTGGGGCTCGAGCTCAGCCACCCGCCGCGGAGTGAACACCCGGGACAACAGGCGGCGGTAGACGGTGTGAATGGGTGGGTCCTCGAAGATGAGCGTCCCCGAAGGAATGTCGATGTCGGCCTTGATGAGCTCGAGGATGACTCCCTTGCCCGAGATGTAGCCCTGGGGGTCGATGAGCCCGGCGGCCACGTCGTCGTACCGGCTCAGGGCGTAGAAGTCGTGTTGCTCGTTGTAATAGAGCGGCGCCTCTTCCCGGAGGCGGCGATAGACGGGGTAGGGGTCGGCGTTGATGGCGACGTCGTACGGGTCGTAATACAGGTCGCGCGTCTCGAGCACTGCCACGTGGTCCCCCTGGTGCCGATTCGGGGCCACGATAGCCTTGGCCCCTGTAGCCCAGCTCGAGCCAGGCGGAGGAGGAGGCGACTCACATGGCGTTTCGACCGTACCTTGCCTTCGCCGGGAATTGCCGTGAGGCATTCACCCGGTACCAGGAGATCTTCGGCGGCGAGCTGTGGCTCCTCACCGCCGCCGACGCGCCACCCGACGCCGGTCCCCCGCCGGACGGCGCCAAACCGGACGGGATCATGCACGCGGCGCTCACTACGGGCGACGACAGGCTGACCGGGGCCGATGATCTGTCGGGTGGGTTCGACGGGAACGTACGCGGCATGTGCGTGAGCTGCTTACTGCCCGACGAAGGCGAGGCCGGCCGCGTGTTCGCCGCACTGGCCGAAGGCGGGGTCGTGCAGATGCCGTTGGGGCAGACCTTCTTCTCGCCCGCCTTCGGCATGTGCATCGACCGATTCGGCTCGCCCTGGATGGTGATGGTCGAGCCGCCGTCGGACTGAGCGCCATCGGCTGAGCTCAGTCGAGCGTCTTGCGGTAGACGTTCGTCTGGCGCGCCTCGAAGCCGAGCGACAGATATAGGCGGTTGGCGTCGGCCCGGCTCGGCCGCGAGGTGAGGTCCACCGTCCGGCAACCGGCCGCGCCGGCCCGGTCCAACGCCGCCTGGACCAGGGCCGAACCGGCGCCGCGCCCGCGCGCCGCCTCGTCGACCACGACGTCTTCGATCCACGCCCGCATCCCTGTGGGAATGCGGAACAGCGCCAGCGTCAGCGATCCGACGATCTCTCCGCCGGGCCGGTCGCGGGCGACGAACACCGCCGTCGCCGGCGAGTCCACCATGGCCTGGAGCTCGGCATCGGTGGGCGGCGGCGCCGAGGACGACAGCTGAGGGAGGAGCCGCTGCAGGGCGTCCACCGTGCCGGGCGTCACCGAGTGCAGTTCTTCGACGAACACCGCGGCACCGCCGTCAGCGGAAGGGTCGTCGCGGGCAGACGGCACGGCGGCAGTGTACCGAGAGACCTTCAGGGCTTCGGGCGATCGGGGAAGTGATGGGCAAGGGTGTCGTGCTGGTCGCCGGTGTGGTGGACGTCCGGATCGGTGTGGATCACCGCCTCGGCCAACCGGGGAACGTCGTGCAGGAGGCGG
>DATGGF010000021.1:0-2376 GCA_035308625.1 Acidimicrobiales bacterium
TGGCCCATCCGGGTGGGGGCGGTGTACGTCAAGGCCGGTGACCCCGTGCAACCCGGCGAGCCCATCCTCCAGCTCACCGAGCCGACAGTGTCGGTAACCCTGCAGGCGTCGGCCGCCGATCGCACCAACCTCCAGCTGGGACAGACCTGCACGATCCAGATCTCGGGCGATCAGACCACGGTGACGGGAACCATCACCGAGCTCGACGCCACGGCCACCGTCCTCAACGCCGGCGGAGCCGGGGGTGCGGCCGGAGGTGGGGGCTCGTCGGGCGGCGCGGCAGGCGGCGGCGCGACCCAGGTGTACGAGGGGCGCATCGACTCGGCCCAGCTCGACACGTTGCACGGCGCCGACGGGTCGGCCGTGTCGATCAAGGTGGTGGAGAAGCAGGTGACCGACGCGCCGACCGTCCCCATCGCCGCGGTGAAGCAGAACGGCGTCGGAACCGATGTCGTGCGCGTGATCGACCCCTCGGGGGAGGTGACGGAGGTCCCGGTCGTGACCGGGTTGTCCGAGGGTTCCTACATCGAGATCAAGTCGGGCGTGAGCGTCGGGCAGACCGTCGTGGTGCAGCCCCAGTCGTGACCGGAGCCAGGCCGGGGCCGGGGTCCCCCCGCCCGCTCATCGAGCTCGACGGCGTGTCGCGTGTGTACGGCGAGGAAGTCCCGGTGTACGCCCTGCGCGACGTTTCGCTCGAGGTCCGGGCCGGGGACTTCCTGTCCATCATCGGGCCTTCGGGATCGGGCAAGTCGACGATGCTCGGCCTGCTCGGCCTGCTCGACCTGGCCACCTCCGGGGCGGTACGCGTCGGAGGCCAGGACGTGAGCACGCTCGACGACCCCACCCGGTCGCGTCTGCGGGGGGACTCCATCGGGTTCGTGTTCCAGCAGTTCCATCTCGTGCAGCACCTGACCGCGGTGGGGAACGTGGAGACGGCGCTGCTGTACCGCGGGCTCAAGCCCAAGGAGCGACGCGACCGGGCCATGGCCGCACTGCACACGCTGGGACTGGCCGCCCGGGCCGACCACCGGCCCACGCAGCTGTCCGGGGGCGAGCAGCAACGGGTGGCCCTGGCCCGGGCCATCGTCACCGACCCGGTCATGATCCTGGCCGACGAGCCGACCGGCGCCCTCGACTCGGCCAACGCGGCCAACGTCCTCGAGATCTTCAAGAGCCTGCAGTCGCCCGAGCGCGCCGTGGTGGTGGTGACCCACGACATGGCCGTGGCCCACACCGCCGAGCGGGTGGTGGCCATGCGTGACGGGCAGATCGTGTCCGACGGGCCCACCGACGGCGCCGCCAGCACCGCCGGTGGGCCCGCTCCGCAGGGGCAGCCGTGAGGCAATTCCGCGACCTGTTCAGCGTGGCCTGGACCGGCCTGGCGTCTCGCCGGGTGCGCACGTTGCTCATCATGGTCGGGCCGGTGGTCGGTGTCGCCGCCATGGTCTGCGCCATCGGCCTGACCGAGAGCGCCAAGGGCTCCTTGCAGGCCGAGCTGGCCAAGCTCGGGACCAATCTGATCATCGCCCAAGCCGGCGGGACGTTCGGGTCACAAAACCCCACCTTCCCCACCGACGTGGTGCAGCGGGTGGACGCCATCACGACCGTCACGAGCGCGGCGGCCACCACCAACATCTCGGCGGTGGTGGCACTGCCCATCCAGGGCGCGGCCGACTACTACGAGGCGTTCCCGGTGCCCGTGCGCGCCGCGGACCTCGACTTGCCCTCGGTGCTCCAGGTCCCGATGGTCGACGGCCGGTGGCTGAACCGCTCCGACCAACGACTGCATCTCGCTTCGGCGGTGCTGGGCCAGGGGATCGCCCGTCAGTACGGATACATCCCGGGAGAGGTCCGCACCATCGAGCTCAACGATCATCTCTTCGGTGTGGTGGGCGAGCTTGGCCGGGTGCCTCTCGACCCCAACCTCGACAACGCCGTCTTCGTCACCCAATGGTCGGCGCAGAACGTGCTCGGCACCGACGGCAAGCCCAACCAGGTGTACGTGCGCGCCGTCCCCGGCACGACCCAGGCCACCGCCAACGCCATTCCCACCGCCATCACGCTCGGCGGGACCGACCAGGTGTCGACCCAGGTCCCGAGCAACGTCCTCCAGGCTGCGGCCCAGGCCAATCACACGCTCCAGGAGGTCGCCCTCTTCGCCGGCCTGCTGGCGCTCACCGTGGGCGGGCTTGGCATCGCCAACGTGATGTACATCTCGGTCATCCAGCGGTCGTCGGAGATCGGCATCCGCCGGGCCGTCGGCCACAACCGGGCCAAGATCGGCCTCCAATTCCTGCTCGAAGCGCTGTTCGTGGGGATCTTCGGCGGGGTGGTGGGCGCCGTGCTGGGGGTGGCGATCATCTACGCGGTGTCGGC
>DATGGF010000022.1:0-2307 GCA_035308625.1 Acidimicrobiales bacterium
CCGTATCTTGAGCATGCGTAAGGCGGAGATTGAGCCGTTCGGTCTTCGTAGCCATGAAGACACTGTACACCAAGCGACGTACAGATCAACCGGCACCTCCTCTAGCTGGGCATTTGGCCGCCAGCCTCGTCCCGCCGGCACCCTCCGGGTGTCCCCGAACCCCAAATCCAAAGTTCGCTCGGAGTCCGGCATACCGCCGGTTCGTGGTCCACTTGATCCCGTACCTCGGCGCGATTCGGTCCCGGCTTGGAGAGGCGTCGGCGGTCGGTTGCCGACCGCGGCGGCGATCAGGGCGAGGGAAGCGACGCCCGCTCCTCAAGCCTCGCAACGATCCTCTCGATGAGGCCGGGAGCCAGCTCCTGGGGGCGGTCGATGATCACCGGGATCCACTGCTTTGCCATGCGTCCGTGCACCACCTGTACCGGCCCGAGCTGGCGGATATCGCCGGCCGGGGAGGCGACGAGGCGACCCCAGTAGACCAGGACAGGCATGACCAGCGCTGCTGGTGCGACGTCACGCAGCAGGTTTCTCACGCGCTGGGCGTTGCGGTTGGCCTGCTCAGCGTCTCGCTTCAATCGGAAGTCGAGCCGCTCCGCCCCCAGGTCGAGTGCCGAAGAGTGGTACTTCGTTTCCACGACTAGAAACCCCGGTGGGTCCAACGGCGACGTGGTCAGCGTCGACTTCGTACTGGTAAGCGCCGGAGCCCGCAGGGAGTGGGATCCCGTGAAGCACCTGCCAACCGGGGCCGAGACGCTCGAGTTCCTTTTCAGTCCATTGCTCCGCCTCGGAGCCGGTGAACCAGTAGGTGGCTCCGCTTGCGGCCGTCGCCATGTGCCAGCAAGCGACCACGATTCCGCCGAACAGCGCTCCGGCAAGAAATAAGGCGACATACCAGCCGTCTCCTGCGACAGTTCTGAAGGAAGCCATGGCGTAGAAGAGTGCGGCCAGGAAACCGAGCAAGAGGAGAAGGCATCCGCTGACCCCGAGGGAGAACAGAGGGGTACGGACGAACTGGATGAGGTGTCTACGAGCCGTTTGTTTCGCTCGAGCTCCCGGCTGAAACTGCATTCGACCATCATGGCTGTCGAATGCACTCAACAGGCGGCGCAGCGGGGACGTACGTCGTGACCATGGGTCACGCGGGAACAGTTCTCTGTCCCCTACTCCGGGGCGCCACCCATGTGCGCAGTGCCACCGACCGCCGGGAGCATGACGCTGTCCCCGGACGGCCTCAGCGCCCGGTCTTAGGGGAGTGGAACCGTCTTGCAGCCTGTGCACGTCACGATCTGGCGTCCGTCGATGGCGTCCATCACGACCGTATAGACGGACGCCGGAACCGCTGTCCTGGTGGCCCCAGGAGCGTTTCCTGGCGGGTCCGCGACTGTTCCCAGCCCATGCACCGTGACGAGCCAGACAGGCGTTGTCCCTGAGATGTACGGGTTTGTGAGTCCGTTAGCTCCCATCGCTTCTGACGCCTGGAGGTACGTGAGAAGTTTCGCGGCCGTCGGCGTTCCGGGGGTCCTCTCAGCCTTTGCCTCAGCCTGTGTGATCGACATCAACTGAGAGCCGTAGGACGGGAACTCTTGTTCTTCGATCTTGTACTGCGCTCTCGTCGCGGTCAGGCACTTGCCCAGGGGGATCGCCGCCTGATCCGCATAGCAGGGTGCCAAGTACTGAGGGGTTGTCGCCGGCATCGGAACCGTCGTTGTCTTCTGCACGACGGCCCGGTCCTTCTGGCGCACCGAGGGGTGCAAAGAGGCATGGTGAGTCGGTGCCCCTTGGGTGCGCTCGTACACCACAGCGCCGATGGCGCAGGAGCCCGCGACCGCCCCAATGATCGCCATCGCGACAAGCGGTCGGTGAACCCGGTTGGCCACGTCGCCTCCCTGCCTCCTTTGGCAGGACTCCGAACGAATCGTACGCTCCGACCACTTACCAGGGCATCGCGCCCCGGAAAGTCTGTCGGCCCGGAGTGGCGGCGCTTATCGGCCGCCGCCCCTATCGTCACTCCGCTCGCAACCCGGCCGTGTCTCTCACTACCGGGAGTATTTCGGCGTGGCTCTTCACCTGCCACCACCGCAGGCGCAACCACAGCAACTATGCGCGCGGCCGCGCGCGACATCAGATCCTCGACGACCACCGCAGAAACAGGGCAGCATGACAACGATCACCCACAGGGTCCATCGGTCACCTCGACCCTCGGTCCGGGAGGTCTAGACGAGCGCTAGACGGTCGGCTTCATGAGCTTGCCTGCGAGCGCCACCAGATCGCGTGCCGGCCCGGGTGGCGGTCGCGTCGGGCCGATCC
>DATGGF010000023.1:0-2484 GCA_035308625.1 Acidimicrobiales bacterium
GCGTGGGGATGGCCGGAAGGAACAGCGCCCCCGATTGGTTGATCCCTAGGTCGGGCGCGCCGAGGTCGACGATGGAGGCCATCACGCCGTCCCCGCCGGAGCACGGCAGGAAGTTGCCGCGGGTCCCAGGGGGAGGCATCGGGACGTACCTGTGGTGCAGGTAGGGGGCGTGGTAGGGCTCCGTCCCGTTCTCCATCATGATCTTCCAGTTGAACGGCAGCTCCTCACGCAGCTCGGGCGCGGTGGTGACCATGTCGCCCAGGTGGTAGTTGGTGAGCAGGGGCTCCACCTTCGCCAGCGCCGGGGCGAGGGGCGGCGCGCCCGCGTCGAAGGACGCGAACACGAACCCCTGCCACAGCTCGACGGCGAGACGGGGCAGCCGCACCTCCCGTTTGTCGAAGCCATCGCCCATCCCGGGGGCGCCGATGAGCTGGCCTTCGAGGTCGTAGGTCCACCAGTGGTAGGGGCACCGTAGGCCGTGGCCGCAGTTGCCGGTACCGGTGGCGATGACCGTGCCGCGGTGGCGGCAGACGGCCGACATGACGTTGATGGCGCCCGACTGGCCGCGCACGACAACGAGGGGCTCGTTCGCGATCGTGACCGTGAAGTAGTCGCCGGGCTCGGGCACCTCGTCGGCGCGCCCGAGGCAGAGCCACTCACGGAGGAAGATCGCCTCCTTCTCGAACTCCCAGAACGCAGGCGACGTGTAGCACTCGGGAGGCAGCGTGAGCGCCTCGCTGAGGCCGCCCACGGATGCCTCCAGGTCCTCGATCGGCACCGGGCAGGCCCACTGTGGCAGCGCCTCGGTTGTCCCCATCGCCCCCTCGCCCCCCTCCCGTCGCCAGTGCGCACCGCTACGCCTGGGGCCCCCACCCTATGGCGCTGCCGATTTGCCGGTACGCCCACGTCTCAACCACGGAGCAGGGGCGTCAGTACCTTGAGGCGCCGATCTCCCGTCCCTGGCGACAACGCGCTCGTGGCGTCGAAATGGTCAGGGCCGTCGTCAGGATGGGGCGGCCGACCTCGGCCCTCGTGATCGCAGCGGCAGACGCGCCGTCCACCACCCCGAGGTCGCGGCCCCTCGCCCCGTGCGTGCAGAGGCCGCGCCTGGTTCGGTGCTCAAGGCTGTGCCCGAAGACGCCGATGCGGTAAGCACGACTGAAGCGTGGGCCGTCGCGTGTACAACGTGCAGGTATCAGGCGCTCGTGCGGGCGCTCAAACCCATAGGTCCCGGGCCCCAGAGGCGCGGGCCTGCCGCTATCGATGGTGACCGGCACGGCGCGTAGCGGCCAGTCCAAGCAAGACAAGGGGACGACGTTGCCGCGACGCCACCTCGGGGCACAACGTGTGACCGGACCTCAACCAGGGCTTGCTCAGCACCTCGAAGGGCCGCGGTGAGCCGTCGTCGCCCGCGCCCTGCCTGGGCCGCAGGCCCTGGGGACTTCGACCGCCCTCCCGACGAGGTCATCGAGCGGGCCAAGGCCGCTTACCAGAGGCGCACGACCGGGCCGGTGGCCGCGATCGTCTCTGACGCCGTGGGCCCGCACGGTGAGCGGCGACTGCGCTTCGAGCACGGCCTGCGTGCCGTCGATCTCGTCGTCAGCAACGCCGCCGGGCGGTGGGACCTCCGCGGGCGCACGGAGCCACCGGTGTTCCGCGTCGAGCTTGAGCTGGAGGCGTCGCCCCTCACGATCGCGGAGGACGCGACCGGCGGCGCGTTCGCGTTCGAGGGCGTCCCAGGCGGCGTTATGCGCCTGCGCCTGGTGGCCGTCAAGGGAGCGGAGGCGCTGGTGACCGATTGGTTCCGGGCCTGACCTGAGCGCCGCCCGCGCAGCGGGTGAATGGTGGGCCGCGCTGGGTGCCGAGCCCTGTGAAATGGCCTAGGCATCTCGCACTATTCATGCCCGTTGGCGCCAACTCTTCCCCAACCCCATTGTGTAGAACCTGGGGACGGAGGACACTCCTTCCACCCGGTGTGGGCTGCCGGGGCGTGGGCCGAGGAGGGTGGTGGTGGCAGAACGGAGGGACACCCATCACGGGCCGTCGGAGGGAGGCACCGACGACGCGGCAACGGTGCGAGACCAGGCAGCGTGGGACGCTCTTGTTGAGCGCTTGAGCGGTCCCCTCTGGGCAACGGCCAGGGGCCACGGGCTCGACCCGGGCGAGGCCGCGGAGGTGTGCCAGCTCGCATGGATGCGCCTGACGGACCACCTCTCTGACTTCGCCTCCGACGCCGAGATCGCCGTCTGGCTGTGCGCGGTCGTGAACAACGAGGTGGGGCGCCTCACCGCTGGCGGGCTCGGCGTCCCACACGGCCATGTCTGCCTGGATGAACATTGCCCGAGGGACGACTCGGCGCGCCCGGTCGACGTGGACGCCTGAGACATCGGCGCCGGCGACCCCGGGGCCGTGCTCGACATGTCCCTTGACGCCGCTGGCCCCGATCCGCACCCCAGATCCAGCACGCAAGCGCCGACCAGGACA
>DATGGF010000024.1:0-3640 GCA_035308625.1 Acidimicrobiales bacterium
GATCCCGGCCACCAGCGACTGGCGGGCCAGCGCGTTCTTGAGCGTGCCCTTCTCCCCGGCGAGCAGACGCTCGAGGGCGGTTCGATCGAAGGATCGATCGAGGGGTTCGGGACCCAAGGTGGCCAGTCCCTCCACCTCGTCCGGCTGATGGACCACCCAGATGGCCAGGCGCTTCTCGGTCCCCATCTCGGTGGCGTCGAAGCCCCGCCCACCGCTCAACGTCACGCGCAGGGCGAGGGGGCTGCGCCCACTGAGCTTGGGGGTGCTGCGCGGTGGCGTGTCCCACCACGTCACCCAGCCGCCGCGGGCCAGGTGCAGCACCAGCCAGGGGCCGGGATCGGTTCCGGGGGCGTGGCCGCCGGCCACGGACGTGGTGGTGGCCATGCACAGGTACTTGCCCCGCCGCTGCCAGCCCGCCACCGTCGTGCCCTCCAGCGCGTCGATGGGCGGGTCGAAGGTCTTGAGCGCGGAGATCGAGGCCAGCTGGCACCGCTCGACCAGGGCGCCGGCGCTCTTCTCGGAGAGGAACCGCACCAGCGCCTCGACCTCGGGAAGCTCGGGCACCCTCTGATTCTCGCCGCTGCAGCCCGCCGCGGCCCCGGGCGTGCCACAGTCAGGTCATGGCGCCACACGGGGCCCGCCGGCGGCGGTGGGCGACGCCCGATTCCGCACGGCGCGCCGCGCTCGTCCTCGTGGTGGCGCTGACATCGGCGTGCACGAGCACCATCGACCGCGCCGGGCACCGCGCCCCGCATACCGGCACCACCGAGCCCGTCACGTCGGCGAGCTCCACCTCCACCACGCTGCCTCCCGCGCCCCCGGTCACGCCGGTGGTGTGGACGCCGTGCCAGAACGGCCTGCAGTGCGGCACGGTGGCGGTGCCCCTCGACTACGCCCACCCCACCGGGGCCCAGATCCAGATCGCGCTGGCACGGCGGCCTGCGCTCGACCCCGGGGCGCTCATCGGCTCGCTCGTCATCAATCCCGGTGGGCCCGGTGGCTCGGGCGTCGACGACCTGCCGGCCGAGCTGCGTGTGCTCACCGCCGGGCTCCTCGACGACTTCGACATCGTGTCGTTCGACCCCCGCGGGGTCGACCGCTCCGACCCGGTCACCTGCGGCGAGACCGGCGGCCCCGCCACCCAGGGCCTGCTCCCCGACCCGGCGCCGCAGTCCGTCGCCGCGCAGCAGGCGGTGCAGGCCAACGACCGCGCCTACGCCGCGCAATGCGAGAAGGCCAGTGGGCCGGAGCTGCCCTTCGTCGGTACGGTGGACGCGGCCCGCGACCTCGATCGCATTCGAGCCGCGCTGGGCGACGCACAGCTCACCTACTTCGGGCACTCCTACGGCACGTTGCTCGGGCTCACCTACGCGGATCTCTTCCCCACCCACGTGCGGGCCATGGTGCTCGACGGCGTGATCGATCCGGCCCTGTCGACCTACCAGATGCTGGTGGACCAGGCCCAGGGCTTCGAAGCGATGTTGCAGTCGTTCTTCTCCTGGTGCGCCGGATCGGCCTCGTGCGCCTGGCACCCCGTTGGTGACCCCACCGCGGCCCTGTTGGCCATCATCGACAAGGCCCGCCAGGCGCCGATCCCGGCGGGGGCGGGGCGCCAAGCAGGGCCCGGGGAGATCTACACGGCCGTGCTCAGCTCGCTCTACAACTCGAGTGCCTGGGGGTCACTGGCCGCCGGGCTGGCCGGGGCCGCGGCCGGAAACGCCAGCGGCCTGGTGGCCAAGTCCGACCAGTACGACACCGAGAACGGGCCCAATTCGGCTGACGCCAACACCTCCATCTCGTGTCTCGACCATCCCGTGCCCCACGACCTGTCGGCCTTCGCCGCCATGGCCGCGGCGGCGGCGGGCCCGGCGCCGGTGTTCGGGCCCATGCTCGTGTGGGACGTGGCCGAGTGCTCGGTGTGGCCGGCCGCGCCGACCCGCACGCCCCACCCGATCAGCGCACCGGGCGCGCCACCCATCCTCGTCGTGGGCACGAGCGGCGACCCGGCAACACCGCACCAGTGGGCCGTGGCCGTGGCCGGCGAGCTCCAGCACGGGGTACTGGTCACGTGGGACGGCCAGAACCACGTGGCCTACTACTACAGCCCCTGCGTGCGCAGCATCGACCAGGCGTACCTGCTCGGCGGGACCTTGCCGGCCAACGGCACGACCTGCACCGACTGATCCGGGGGGCGCCCATCGGCGCGAGCGCCCGCCCTACAGGTCGAGGACGATGGTGACCGGCCCGTCGTTGGTCAGCGTCACCGCCATGTGGGCGCCGAAGCGCCCCACGGCCACGGTCGCACCGCGCCGGCGCAACGCCTCCGCCACGCACTGCACCAGGGGCTCGGCCTGCTCGGGCGGAGCCGCGCCGACGAAGGACGGGCGCCGGCCCCGGGCGGTGTCGGCGTAGAGGGTGAATTGGCTGATCACGAGGAGCGGCGCCCCGAGCTCCGCGGCGGAGCGGTTCATGCGTCCCTCGTCGTCCTCGAAGACGCGGAGCTGCCACAGCTTGTCGGCCAGACGTTCGGCCACAGCCTCGTCATCGCTGGGACCGACACCCACGAAGACGCACAGGCCGCCGTGCACCGCGCCGATCGTTTCGCCGGACACCTCGACCGACGCGGAGGTCACCCGCTGCACCACGGCGCGCACCCGCGGAGCGTACCGGCGGCGCGGCGCGCCGAACGACGAGGGGGCCGTCTAGAGCGCCAGCCCCACGGCGACACCCACGGCGGCGGAGGCCAGGCCGAGCACGACGCTGGCGGCGACCGTCAGCCCGGCCGAGAAGAGCTCACCTTCCTCCAGGAGCTGCAGCGTCTCCATGGTGAACGTCGAGAACGTGGTGAAAGCGCCGCAGAACCCCGTGCCGAGGAGCGCCAAGGGCGACGGGCCCAGGTGATGGCCCAGATGGAGCCCGCTCAGGAGACCGAAGAGGAGCGAGCCGCTCACGTTCACCGCCATGGTGCCGAACGGGAGGTCGCTCTCGACGCGGTCGCCAACGGCCCGGTCGAGCAGATAGCGCGCCGGCGCGCCCACGAGCCCGCCGGCCGCCACCCACAGCACCAACGCCAAGGTCACTGCCGCCCGGCGACCGTCACCGCTCGACGACCGTCACTCGCTTGACGACCGTCACAGCTCGACGACGTCCACGTCGTGGACGACGACCAGGGCATCGGGGGCGAGCACGGCGACGTCACGGGCGAAGGCGTCCACCAGGTCGGCGCGGTCGACCACCACCAGCGTCTCGGGGGCGTCCTCGGCGAACACGTGGGTGGCATGCCGGTGGCCCGAATGCCCGAAACCCGACCCGGCTCGCACCACGGTGGCGCCGTGCACGCCGATGTGGCGGGCGCGACGGAGCAGTTCCACCACCAGGGTGTGGTGCCCGACGTGGTCGCGCGAGTGCAGGAACACGGTGAGCCGGCGCGCCGGGTGGGTGGGGAAGGGGCTCACCTGTCCTCCGCGACGGTGGCCGGGCGCCTCGGCCAGACCCGGACCGCCACCACGCCGGCTACGGCGGCGGCCAGGCCGGCCACCACGCTCACCACCACGTAGGCCGCGGCTGTCCCCGCGCGCCCGGCCCGGGCCAGGAGGACGGCGTCGACCGAGAAGGTGGAGAACGTGGTGTAGGCGCCGAT
>DATGGF010000025.1:0-3410 GCA_035308625.1 Acidimicrobiales bacterium
AGATGTCGCCGGCCGTCACCGGCATCGTTGCGTACGACCCGCTCTGGGCGGCCACCATCCGGACCACGCTGTTGCCGCCGTCGGCCAGGATCAGGTCGCCCTGTGCGTCGGTGGCCACTCCCGAGAACGACTGCAGGTTGAGGGTGGCCGCCGCCGCCGGCCCACCGTCGCCGCTGTACCCGAAGTTGCCGTTGCCAGCCACCGTGTAGATGTCCCCCGGCGTCACGGCCACGCCGAGGTCGGGGCCGGCGTGGTTGCCTACCAGCCGCACGACGTCGTTGCCGGTGTCGGCCACGAGCAGGTTCCCCTGGGGGTCGAGGGCCAGGCCATCGGGGCTGCTCATCAAGGCGGCGGTGGCCTGGCCACCGTCGCCGGCGTAGCCCGACGACTGGGCGTTGCCGGCGATGTCGTAGATGTCGCCCGCCGTCATGAACAGGCCGAAGTACACGCCGGTCGCCCGGGGGACGAAGCGCACTTCGTTGTTGCCGGTGTCGGTGATGATGAGGTCTCCGGCGGAGTCGACGACCACCCCGTTGGGACCCCACAGCGTGGCCGCGGCGGCAGGCCCGCCGTCACCGGTGTAGTTGGCGGTGCCTGTGCCCACCACGGTGTAGAGGGCACCCCGGCTCATGGCCCGCCCATAGAACGTCCCGGTGCTCCCGGCTACGACGCGGATCACGTTGTCGTTCTGGTCGGCCACGACGATGTTGCCGCTCCGGTCGACGGTGGCGTCGAGCGGCTGGCCCAGCATCTCCGCCGTAGCCGCCGCGCCATTGGGCGGAGCGGTCATGGCGCCGCCGCCGGCCACGGTGGAGATGACGTCACCGGCGGCCGCCGCGGCCGAGGCGGGTGAGGACCCCGCCACCGTCCACCCACTGGTGACAGCCCACACCATCGACGCGGACGCGAAAAGAAGGACGGAACGTCGGCGGGCCCCCCGCATAGCCGCCAATGTCGCACGCCGGTCGGGCCGCGACAAGGCGGCCCGCCGTTCTCCGCGCAATGTTCGCGTTCACGGTCACCGAACGTGCCGGCCCCACGTCATTCGGCGTCCCTGGCGCCTCGCCGGTACAGTGCCGAAGCACACGAGGGGACGCCGGTCCCCGCTCGGGGGACGCCATGCGGGTGACGATCATCGGCGGGGGCAGCTACCAGTGGGGCCCGAAGCTGGTCGTGGACCTGCTGGGCACGCCCTCGCTGGCGGGCATGGACCTCGTCCTCGAGGACATCGACGCCGACGCCGCGCGCACCCTGGCCGCCTACGCCGAGCGGGCGGCGGAGGTCATGGGGGCGAAGGCGACCGTCAGCGCCACCACCGACCAGCGGCGGGCCCTGGAGGGCGCCGACTACGTCGTCGTCACCATCTCGACAGGCGGGTTCCGGTCCATGGCCGTCGACCTCGACGTCCCCGCCGCGCACGGCATCAAGCAGTCGGTCGGGGACAGCGTCGGACCGGGTGGGATCTCGCGAGCGCTGCGCAACATCCCCGTGCTGGTGGGCATCGCCCGGGACATGGAACAGGTGTGCGCCGGCGCCTGGATGCTCAACATCACCAACCCCATGACCTGCCTCACCCGGGCCGTGGCCCGGGAGACCACCGTGCCGGTGGTGGGGCTGTGCCACGAGGTCGAGAACTTCTGCATGGACATGGCCATCGCGTTCGGGAAGGCGCACACCGCGCTGCGCCCGGTGGTGGCCGGGGTCAACCACTTCCCCCTGGTGACCGAGCTCGACGTCGAAGGGGCCGACGGGTTGGGCCTGCTCCTCGACATGGTGGACGAGCTCGGCGGGCTCGAGGCGCTCCGCCCCGCGCCGGGACAGGAGCCGGCCGAGCCCTTCTCCCGGCTCGACTTCGCCCGGCGACACGTGCTCAAGCTGGCCATCCTCGACCGGTTCGGCGCCCTGCCCGCGGCGGGGGACCGTCACGTGGCCGAGTTCCTGCCCGGGATCCTGACCGAGCAGGCCGGCTGGGGTGCCTCGTGGGGCATCGCCCTGACGCCCATCGCCGATCGGCAACGCCACCAGGACGAGTACGTGGCCGAGGTGGCGTCGGCGCTCGCCGGAAAAGAGGACATCCCCACCTGGGCCTCGGGCGAGCTGGTGGCTCCGGTGATCGATTCGCTCATTACCGGGACGCGCCGCGAAGCGCCGCTCAACATCCCCAACACCGGACAGTGTCCCGACATCCCGCTCGATGCGGTGGTGGAGTCGATGTGCAGCGTCGAGGCCGGCCGGATCGCCGGTCGCGACGTGGCATCGGCTCCCCCGGCGCTGGCCGAGCTGCTCCGGCGCCACGCGGCGGTGCAGGAGCTCACTGTGCAGGCGGCGGTGTCCGGCGACCGTTCCCTGGCTGAGGCGGCGTTCGTCCTCGACCCCCTGGCCGGCCGGATCGACTGGCGCGAGCTCGACGCCATGGTCGACCAGCTCCTGGCGGGAGCCGCCGAGTGGCTCCCCCACTTTGCCCGCTGATCGTCACGCCGGGCGCGGCCGCGCCATGATCGCGTCATGAACCTGGGCTTCGTGGGGCTGGGCGCCATGGGACTGCCCATGGCCCGCAACATGGTCGAAGCCGGCCACCGGGTGGCCGTGGCCTCCCGCAGCCGGCCATCGGTCGACGCCGCCATGGCGTTCGGCGCGGTCGACGGCGGCACCCCGGCCGAGGTGGCGGCGCAGAGCGAACTGGTCGTGCTGTGCGTGCCCAACTCGCCCGACGTGGTGTCGGTGCTCGACGCCATGATCGGGTCGATCGGCCCCAGGACCATCGTGGTGGACTGCTCCACCATCGACCCCGACGTCGAGCGCGCCCAGCACGAAAGGGTAGAGGCGACCGGGGCCCGTTATCTCGACGCCCCGGTGTCGGGCGGCACGGTGGGTGCGGCCAAGGGGACGCTGACCTTGATGGTGGGAGGCGACGCGGCCACCTTGGACGACGCCCGCGCCGGACTCGAACCGGTGGCGGGGTTGATCGTGCACGTGGGCGGGCCCGGCATGGGCCAGGTGGTGAAGCTGTGCAACAACCTGATCTACGCGGCGCAGATGGTGGCCACGGCCGAGGCCACCGCCCTGGCCGTGAAGTCCGGCGTCGACATGGAGAAGCTCCTCGAGGTGCTCCTGCACTCGACCGGCGACTGCACCGCGGTGCGCACCCGGCTCCCGGTGCCCGGTGTCGTGCCCGACAGCCCGGCGTCCAACGACTGGAAGCCCGGCTTCATGACCGATCTCATGGCCAAGGACGTCGACCTGGCTCTGGGGTACGCGCAGCGCGCCGGGGTACCGCTCGTGGCCACCGCGCTCAGCCGCACCGTGCTGGGCGAGGCCAGCGAAGCGGGGTTCGGCCGCGAGGACTTCTCGGCTCTGGCCAAGGTGGTGCTGCGGGCCGCCGGGGTGTCGTGACGGCGTCATCGAGCGGG
>DATGGF010000026.1:0-7482 GCA_035308625.1 Acidimicrobiales bacterium
TCGACAGCTCCCCTACCTTCGTCACCCCCAGCGCGCCCAGGCGGCGCGCCGTGGCCGGGCCCACGCCCCACAAGGCGCGGACCGGGAGCGGATGGAGGAATGCGAGCTCCTGATCGGGCGGCACCACCACGATCCCGGGACCGGGCGTGACCCCTTGACGCCCGGCAATCGGTTTGGCCGCCTCCGATGCCAGCTTGGCCAACAGTTTGGTGCGCGCCACTCCGACCGAACAGGTCAAGCCGAGGGCCTCTTGCACGTCCTCGCGGATCCGCAGGGCGATGGACAGGGGTGAACCCAGCAACCGCAGCGCGCCGGAGACGTCGAGGAACGCCTCGTCGAGGGCGATCGGCTCGATCACCGGCGTGATCGCGCCCAACACGTCGTGCAGCCGCTCGCTCATCTCGGCGTAGCGCCAATAGCGCCCGGGGAGGAACACCGCCGTGGGACAGCGGCGGCGCGCCTCCACCGAGGGCATGGCCGACCGGATGCCGAAGGCGCGCGCTTCGTACGTGCACGAGGCCACGACGCCGCGATTGCCAGTGCCCCCGACCACTACGGGGAGCCCGGCCAGCGTCGGGTCGTCGAGCACCTCGACGGCGGCGAAGAACGCGTCCATGTCGACGTGCAGGACGCAACAGCGACCCCGGGCCGGCTCACCTTCCGGTTGCGCCGGGCCGCCCGGCATCAAACCGCCAGTCGCAGGCGCCTGAAGCTCTCGGCATAGGCCACGCCCGCGCGCCGCCCGTCCTCCTCCGCTCGCAGGCGGACAGCGTGGCCGGCCCATTCCGGGTCATCGGTGAACTGGCTCCGGTGGCAGGCCACCGCGGCCACTTTGGCCTCGATGGTGCCGGTCACGTCGACCCACACGGTCGGGTCCAGCGTGCCTGAGAGCAGGGCCACGTCCACATGGTGCGCCGGCCCCGCGTCCGGGAAATAGTGGGGCAAGGCTGCGGCCGGCGACAGGGCATCGAGAGCGGCGAAGCCCAGGACACGATGGTCACGGTGGTTGAAATAGTCCTCGCCGAAGAAGACGGCGGTGGGGTCGGGACACAGCACGGTGTCGGGGCGCAGCCGGCGGATCCAGGCCACCAACTCACCCCTGAAGTCGCTGTCGTCAGCGAGGTCGCCATCGGCGTGCCCGAGCATGTGATGGCCGGCCAACCCGAGGACCGACGCCGCCTCGGCCACCTCGCCCTGGCGCCGGCGGGCCAGCTCCTTCGGTTCGATCGACGGATCCGTGCTTCCCTTGTCCCCGGTCGTGGCGATGACGACGTGCACCTCAGATCCGTGACGGGCCCAACGCGCCAACGTTCCACCGCAGGAGACGTCGGCGTCGTCGGGATGCGCATAGATGGCGAGGGCCCGTCGGGGTGGCTCGCCCAGCAGCTCGGGCACCGGGATCAGCCCTTGCGCTTGGGCGCAGTCGTCTTGGTGAGGAGCCCGACCTCGCGCTGGAAATCGCCCACGTCCTCGAAGCCCTTGTACACCGAGGCGAAGCGCAGATAGGCCACATCGTCCACCTCGCGGAGGCCCTCGAGGACGGCCACCCCGATCTGCTGGCTCGTGACCTCGGCGCCGTGGGTGCGCAAGGCGTCCTCCACCGCTTGTGCCAGCGCGTCGAGCTGATCCTCGGTCACGGGCCGGTTCTTCGTGGCGGCCCTGACCCCGTCGACCAGTTTCGCCCGGTCGAAGGGCTCGCGCTGACCGCTGCGCTTGAGCACCCACAGCGGCGCGCCTTCGAGTCGCTCGTACGTGGTGAACCGCCCTCCACAGGACAGGCACTCACGTCGCCGGCGAATGGCGGCGCCGTCCTCCCCCAATCGGGAATCGACGACTTTGTCATCGAGGCTTTGGCACCACGGACACCGCACATGCCAACGCTACTGCGGTCGATGCCGACGACGGCTCAGGGAAGCCGCAGCCGTTGCCCTGCGACGAGCGTGTCCGAACCGACTTGCGCCTCGAGGTCGGCGACGACCACGCGGGGGTCGGCACCCGGGTCGAGTCGCTGGGCGATCGACCACATGGTGTCGCCGGGCTGCACGACGTAGATCCCATCGTGCGAGACCGTCGCCCCCGCCAGGACGGGGCCGGAGGGGGCGAGGGTGTGCCCTCCGAACCCGCCCCATGGCAGGGCGAGGGCGACGAGGATGGTGACAACGGCAGCACCGAGGACGATCCGCCGGCGTCGGGCCCGGGCGGCGATCTCCTTGACGCGGACCTCGGAAGGGCAACGGGTGGCGATCGGCGCCCGATGCCGCTGGGTGTCGGACACCGGCCACTCGCCGCACCCGTCGGGCCGCCAGCGAACGGTCGGAGAAGGCCGTAGGTGGGCCCGGTGGGGTCCCCGAGTCGACGGGACGAAGGCCGTCGCCGTCACCGGCTCACCCCAGATGATCGGGACGCCGAACACGTGTTCGCCATGATGCAGATCTGACCACGAACGTGTGTTCGTGTCAAGGGCCGAAAGCGGTCGCATACCGGCACTCTGCCCGGGGGGTGTAACAGCCGGGCGAACAAATGTTTGCCCTGGCCGCGCCGGTCCGGTACCGTGATGCGAACTGGTGTTCGGTCGGACCGGAGATCGAGCCGGACGGGCCTCCGGGCACCGGACGAAGCCGAAGGGAGAGGGGCATGGCCGAGGCCTTGACGGGGAAGCGGGAACAGATCCTCGAAAGCATCGCCGCGAGCCTCCGGGACCGGGGCTATCCGCCTTCGGTCCGGGAGATCGGCGAGGCCGTGGGACTCACATCGTCCTCCACCGTCCACGCCCACCTCGCCGTGCTGCAACGTGAGGGATATCTGCGCCGGGACCCGACCAAGCCCCGGGCCATCGAGGTCCGCTACGACCCGTCGTCGAAGGCGGCACTAGCGGCCCGGCCGGTGCGGACCGTGCCGCTCGTCGGGGACGTGGCCGCCGGCACCGGGGTGCTGGCCAGCGAGAACGTCGAGGAGCTGCTCCCGCTCCCCGAGGACTTCACCGGCACGGGATCGCTGTTCATGCTCCGGGTGCGGGGTGACTCGATGGTGGACGCGGGCATCCTCGACGGCGATTTCGTGGTGGTGCGCCAGCAATCCGATGCCGAGTCCGGTGACATCGTGGTGGCCGGCATCCCGGGTGAGGAAGCAACGGTCAAGCGCTTCACGCGGCGCCGCGGCCGCGTCGTACTGGTCCCGGCCAACCCGTCGCTCACCCCCACCGAGTACGGCCCGGACGAGGTGACGGTGTACGGCAAGGTCGTGACCGTGCTCCGGAGGCTCTGAGCGGGCACCGGGCAGTGGATCCCTCCGAGGTCCGAGCGCTCCTGGAGGCTGACGCCAGCGAGCCGGCACGGAACTGCATCGAGGCGGTCGACCGGGGTGCACGGACGGCGCCCGTTCGGGAGTCCCATGCTCTGGACCAACACATCCATTGGCTGCGCAAGCACAGCGACTCGCTGGCCGAGTGCAACGGTCACGACGTTCTGACCAGGCTGGAGGAGTACCTCACCGACCCGTCGACGCGCTCGATCGCCCTGACGTCGATCGGGTTGGACGACGAGGCCATCTCCGACTCCTGGTTCACCTTGGCCATCGACCCCGCTCGGGCACGCTTGATCTGCTGCTTGGAACACCGCCGGCAACCACCCCGCCGCGCCGAACGAGGGGACGGATCGCCGCAAGGGTCCTTGTAGGCGCCGCGCTGGCTCCCGTGGTGGGCGCCCCCTACTGTCGAGGCTCCGTCAATACTGTCGACTGCCTCTGAGAAAGTGCCGAGCATGAACGCACGTCACGTGGTGGGCCGGTTCGCTTCGATCGTGGGGCTGGCCGTCGCCATGACCGGGATCGTCACTGCGGCTGGTGGCGCCACCTCGTTCGCCGCCACACCCGTCGGCACCTGCCCCGACAGCTATGCGGCCTACACCTACGACCAGCTGTCGTTCGACCCTTCCGCCCAGGCGATCTTCGCGGTCATCGACGCCAACGGTGACGGCCTCGTCTGTTTCAAGCCGTACCCGAACGGCTCGCATCACGACCACGACGCCAACCTCGTCGACGACAAGGCGGCACCACACGCCTGATCTCGTCTACACCGCCAACATCTCCATCGACGGCTACACGGAGGACTCCGACGGTCGGCTCGACTGGTCGAACCCCGAAGCGGAGATCTTCTCCTTCATCCGGGAGCTCGAGAGGCCGGCCGGGACCTACCTCTATGGGCGCCGGATGTACGAGGCCATGGTCTATTGGGAGACCGCCGCGCCCGACGAGGGCTACATCCGGGAATTCGCCGAGATGTGGCGCCAAGCGGCCAAGGTGGTGTACTCGCACACCCTCGAGTCGCCATCGAGCGCGAGGACGACCCTCGAGCGCGACTTCGACCCCGAAGCGGTGCGGCGGCTGAAGGCGACGGTGACCCGGCGCCTGACCATCGGCGGTGCCAACCTGGCCGGGCAAGCGCTCGCCGCCGGCCTTGTCGACGAGATCCGTCTGCTCGTGGTCCCGGTGATCCTCGGTGGCGGCAAGCCCTGGGCCCCGCACGGTGTGCGGCGGCCCCTTCAGCTGGTGGAGACCCACCATTTCGCCAGCGGCGTCGTCTACCTCCGGTACCGGGTGGACACCGGGAACTGAGCCCGAGGAGATCGACATGCAGCGATGGAACGCCGGGGACGGCCTGCACCGCGAGGCTCGAGGGAGCGAGATGTGGTTCAAGGCCATCGGGGCCACGACCGACGGCCGATTCTCGCTCATGGAACGCACGCTGCCTCCTGGCGGGCGGATGCCGCCCCCGCACCGCCACACCGGGAACGAAGAGGCCTATTTCGTCCTCTCGGGGTCGGTCGAATTCCACGTCGCTGGCGAGGTCTTCACCGGCGGTCCCGGGACCTTCGTCCTGGTGTCGGCCGGCGAGGCCCACACCTTCGGCAACACGTCGCCGGACGAGGCGGCGCTCCTCGTCCTGCACGCGCCGGCCCTCGACGGCTACTTCGAGGAGCTCGAGGCGTTGTGGTCATCCCCCGAGCCGCCCGACCTCGACGCCCAATTGGACCTGATGCGCCGCCACGGCATGGAGCCGGAGCCCGGCTGAGGTGATCAGCCGACGCCGAGCAGCGCGGACAGCACGCCGTGCACGTGCTCGAGCTCGCCACGCGTGACCCGCTCGTCGGCCGTATGGGCCAGCATCGGATCGCCCGGGCCGAAATTCGTGGCCGGGATGCCGATGGCCGCCAGTGTGGCCACGTCGGTCCAGCCCACCTTGGCCCGCGGCGCGCGGCCTGATGCGGCGACCAGCTTGGCCAGGAGCGGATGGGTGAGACCCGGTGTGGCCCCGGCCGCCTCGTCGACGACGGTCAAGCGGTCACCGCGCCCGGCGTCGAGCGCGGGCTCGAACATCCGGCGCAGCTCCTGCTCCGCTTCGGGGGAGCTCCGGTCGGGGGCGAATCGATAATTCACGGTGAGGGTGGCCTCGTCGGGCACCACGTTGGTGGCGACACCGCCCGACACCCGCACCGCCTGAAGCTGCTCGGCATACTCGCAGCCGTCGATCTCCACTTGGCGCGAGCGGTAGCCCTGGAGCACGGGCAACACTGCAGCGAGGCGATGCACGGCGTTGACGCCGGTGTAGGGCCGGGCGGTGTGCGCTCTGCGCCCGGTGACGGTGATCTCCGCCCGCATCGTTCCTTGACAACCGGCTTCGACCACTCCGGCGGTGGGCTCACCCAGCACGGCGGCGTCGGCGGCCAGGAGCTCGGGCCGGTCCCGGGCCAGTGCCGCCAATGCGTTGGCGGTCCGCTCGATCTCCTCGCAGGCGTAGAACACGAAGGTGACGTCGACAGCAGCGGCCTCGAGCAGAGGGGCGAGGTGCAGCATCACGGCCAGGCCGCCCTTCATGTCGACGGCACCCAACCCGGTCACGGCGTCCCCGTCCACCCGGGCCGACGCGTTGGCGGACCCGGGGACGGTGTCGAGGTGACCGGCCAGAAGCACGCGGGCGGGGCGGCCGAGTTGTGAGCGCGCCACGACGCTGTCGCCGATGCGCTCCACCTCGAGATGCGCCGACCGGCGCAGCTCGGACTCGACGAAGCCGGCCAGGCGTGCCTCGTCACGACTGACCGAGGGCACCGCTACCAGCTCCGCGGTCAGCTCGAGAAGGTCGTCCGCGGGCCCGCCCTTCGGAGCCACGTCCGGCTCCCTCAGCCCGCGGCGCCGTGGTCGCGCAAGACCGACTCCAGCACGGCCTTGTCGTGCCGGCGGCCCGCCTCGAGCCGCTTGATCACGAGCACGCAGGGCAGGAAGAACTCGCCGCCGGGGAATTCGCGCCGACGCGAGGCGCTCACCGCCACGGTCCACGGGGGGACGACACCGCGGCTGACCTCTTCGCCGGTGGCCGCGTCGATGACCGGGATGGAGGGGTTCAAGATCACACCTTCGCCGAGCACGGCCCCCTCGCCCACCCGTGCCCCTTGGGTCACCATGCAGCGGCTGCCGATCATGGCCTGGTCACCGACGATGACCGGGGCCGCCTGCGGCGGCTCGAGCACCCCTCCGATCCCCACTCCGCCCGACAAGTGGACCTCGGCGCCGATCTGGGCACACGACCCCACCGTGGCCCACGTGTCCACCATGGTGCCGGCGCCGACGCGGGCGCCGATGTTCACGTAGCTGGGCATGAGGATCACGCCGCGGTCGAGGAACGAACCCCAGCGCGCCGACGAACCGGGCACGGCCCTGACGCCGGCGGCTTCGAAGCCGTGCTTGAGCGGGAGCTTGTCGGCGTACTCGAACGGCCCGACTTCCGCCGTCTCGATGGCTCGCAAGCGGAACAACAGGAGGATGGCGTACTTGAGCCACAGGTGGACCACTACGTCGCCGGCCTGCTCCTCAGCGACACGGGCCTCACCCCGGTCGAGGAGCTCCACCGCCTCGGTGACGGTCTCCAGTGCGTCGACGTCACCGGGGCGCAGCTCGTCGGCACGAGCCCACAGTTCTTCGATGCGCGCCTGGAGGTCGGCCATGGCGGGCAGGTTACCCGGCGAGGCCCGCATCACCCGGCGAGGCGCAGCTCCCCGAGTACGTCGAGTCGTTCGATGACCAATTCGAGCCGCTCGTCGGGGACGGTCAAGGCGATGCGCACGAAACCGTCGGCCCCGTAGAATTCTCCCGGGCTCACGAGCATGCCGGCCGTGCGGGCGAGCGCCTCGGTGAGCACCCACGCGCCGCTCCGGCCCTCGGTCGTCCCTCGCTCTGTGGCCCAGGCGGGAACGGGCACCCAGAGGTAGAAGCCGCCATGCGGCGGCGTGGCCTCCAACCCGGAGGCCACAAGTGCCCGTGCCAGTCGATCGAGACGGCGGCGGTAGCGCTCACGCTGCTCGGCCACGTGGCCGTCGTCCTCCAGTGCCGCTCGGGCGGCAGCCTGCACCGGTCCCGGGACCATCAGCCCGGCGTGCTTGCGCACCTCGGAGAGATAGTGGACGAGCCCGGCGTCGCCGGCGTAGAAGCCGG
>DATGGF010000027.1:0-3808 GCA_035308625.1 Acidimicrobiales bacterium
GAACTCTGGTCGTCGATGTCGCGGCCTACTCGGTCAAATACCCCTTCGAGCCCTACGACTGGTACACGATGCCGGCCTTGCTCTGCCTGATGGTGGGGGCGGCGTGCGGGGTTGGGGTCGTCACCGACTCGATCACCTGGCTCTGGCGGCGCGGTCGACACACCAGGGTCACGCGAGGAGCGATCTCGACCTTGATCGGGATCCCGCTGGTGGCAGCTGTCACCGTGCCCTGGTTCGCCCCCGAAGCGGCCACCGCCGTGGCGGGCAAAGCCTGGTCTTCCCACCAGGAATACGACCGGGCCCAGGCCGGACGGTGGGTGGCGGCACACACGCCGGGGAATTTCGTGGTCTTCACCGACTGGGGCAATCCGGCCGTGTATTCGGAACGTCAAGTGATCGACGGGTCGTTCCTCAACCAGCCCTACCAGTCCGGCGACCTCATCGGGCTGGACAAACCGCAGGTGCTGATTCTCCAGAACAACCCGGGTAGCACACCGACCCAGCCCGTCTTCGCCTTCGACACCAACGGGTACAGGTTGGTGAAGCTCTTCGACCGGTCGTATCAAGCCGGATTGGGCTACTTCTACGCTGTGCTCGTACGAGCCGAGGACGTCAGTCGTTTGACGTAACCGCAGCGGCCAAGGGGGCCTTGGCTAAGCTCCGCCTCGTGCTCGGACGACGTTCCAATGCTCCATCGGCGCAGCTCGGCCACAAGGACGCCGCTGATCTCTTCACCAGTACCACGATCGCTCCGTCGACGGAGATCTCGCCCCTCGAGCGGATGGACCCCGAAGTTCCTGAGGTCTACTTCGCCGTAGGCGAGTCCGCCCTACGAGCGATCCGCATGGCGCAGGTTGCGGCCGGCGTCGAGGACTTCAGCTCCATCCTCGACTTTCCCTCCGGACACGGCCGAGTGCTCCGATGGCTCCAAGCCGCCTACCCGAAGGCCCGACTGTCGGCATGTGACCTCCTCACGGACGGAGTCGACTTCTGTGTCGAAACCTTCGGCGCCGAGGCGATCTATTCGACCGAGATACCGTCGCCCGATCTCTTTTCGCGCCGCTACGACCTCATCTGGGTCGGTTCATTGCTTACCCACGTCGACGTCGACCGGTGGGACCTTCTGATCAGGCTGTGGAACGACCTGCTTGAGCCGAACGGCCTCCTCGTGGTCACGACGCACGGACCGCAGGTCGCTGCGAGCATGCGTCGGGGCTTCCTGTACGGCTACCCGGAACCGGGGATCGAGCGGCTGCTGCGCTCGTACGAATCCTTCGGGTTCGGGTTCCTGGAGGACAATCCGGCCACCTGCACCTACGGCATCACCGTGTGCACACCGTCGTGGGCGATCGATCGGCTCCTGTCGCATGGCGACTTCAATCTCGTGCTGGCCTCTGAGGCCATGTGGAGCAAGCACCAAGACGTGATCGCGGTGGTCAAGGGGACGAGGTCGCTCCCCTGGGCCAACGCTGACGCCCGCTGACGAGACCAAAGGTGAGCCGTAGCAGAGGATCCCGATGACGGTCGCTCACCGAGTGCGCTCCTCGGCGGGGCCAGCTCAGGAGCACGCTACCTCCGCTTCAGCCACTGCAGCATGAGCTCCTCGCGTCGCTGGGCCCATTCCTCGGCCGTGATGGCGTAGCGGACATGGTCTTCCCACACCCCGTCGATCTCGAGGAAGCGCAGGGCGGTGCTCTCCTCGCGCAGTGCCAGCTTCTCGACAACTCGGCGGCTTGGCTGATTGCGCGGCACGATGGCGATCTCCACCCTGTGCAGGCCGAGCTCCTCGAAGGCGAACCGCAGGACGGCCACCGTGGCCTCGGGGGCGTAGTTCCGGCCCGCCAGTGCGCGATCGATCCAGTAGCCGATGGTCGCGTTCTGGAACGGCCCCCGCTGGATGGATGAGAGCGTGATCTCGCCCGACAGTCGACCGTCCACGAAGATCCCGAAGCCGTAGCCCGACCCGATCTGACGCTCACGCTCCCGAGCCGCGCACCGCGCCGCGAAGCTGGCCCGGTCCTCTGGCGTCGGAGGGGCCCCGGCCGGGCGAGGCTCCCAGGGAACGAGCCAGTCACGGCAGCCGGACCGCACGGCCAGCCATTCCTCGTAGTCGGCCTCCGTCAGCGTGCGCAGTCGCACCCGCCAACCGGTCAATTCGAGGGGCAGCCCTCGTTGGGCTCTTCCGATCACCGGCCCAGAACCTCGGACAGGGCGGCCAGCAGCAACGTCACGTTGGCGGTCCGGGCCACATGGCCCATGCAGCCGATCCGCCAGGCGCGCCCGGCGAGCGGCCCCACGCCGCCTCCGATCTCGATGTCGAAACGCTGCAGCAGCTCGCGCCGCACATCTGCTTCGCCCCACCCGTTCGGGAGGTCTTCGGGGACGTACACCGTCGTGAGCTGAGCCAACCGATGGTCCTTGGGGGCGACCAGACCGAGGCCCATCGCCTCGAGCCCGTGTTGGAGCATGCGCCCACTGGACTCGTGGCGGGCCCAGGTCTGGGCCAACCCCTCATCGAGGAGGACGCCGAGCCCCGCGTGCAGGGCGAAGATCATGCTCACCGGAGCAGTGTGGTGGTAGGTGCGCCCCCCTTCACCTTCGACGTACCGGGAGATGAGCCCCAGGTCGAGGTACCAAGAAGCAGGACGCTCGACCTGACGGGCGCGGGCGCGCTCCCCCATCGTCAGCGGCGCCAGGCCCGGTGGTACGCCAAGGCACTTCTGCGTGCCGCTGTATGCGATGTCGACGCCCCAGGTGTCGACGGCCACTTCCATGCCGCCCAAGGAGGTGACGGTGTCGACGACGAGCAGCGCGTCGCCCTTTCGCGCGGCCACGGCATCCACGTCGTTGCGGACACCCGTCGAGGTCTCGGCATGGACCAGCGCGATCACCGCCGGGGCCGGATGGGCCGAGGACAGCTCGTCGGGGTCGAGGGGCTCACCCCACGGGGCATCCACCCGGACCACGGTGGCCCCCTGGCGCTGGGCGATCTCGCAAATCCGTTCCCCGAAGAGCCCGTTGACCCCGACGACCACTGGGTCTCCGGGACGGACCACGTTCACCAACGCGGCCTCCATGCCGGCGGATCCGGTCCCGCTGATCGGCAGCGTCAAGCCGTTGTCGGTTCCAAAGACAACCCGCAGCCGGGCACAGGTCTCGTCCAGCACCTCGAGGAAGGCGGGATCGAGGTGCCCCAGCAGCGGACGCGTCAGCGCGGCCACGACCTCGGGATACGGATTGGAGGGCCCCGGACCCATGAGCAGTCGTTGCGGCGTCGGCACGCACCGATGGTAGGCACGAACCGTGGCGCATCCGCCAGATCGATTCAGCCGGCCTCCATGGCCATCGCTCCGTCCCCGACCTCTTCGACGAGCGCCCGCCAGCGCTCGTCCTCGTCCTCGCCGCGCACCGGGCACCAGGGGGCGAAGCGGCTCAGATTGGGGCTGTAGTAGGGGTCGTCGCGGAGCCGATCGAGGCCCCACTTCGTGACGAAGTGGCGGGCGTCGCCGCGCGACAGGCTGACGCCGCGGCTCACCGATCCGTGATGGACGAGCTCAGCGTGCGGGGTGTACAGGACGAGGCGGCCGGTTTCGATCAGACGCAAGCAGTAATCGACGTCGTTCAAAGAGGTCTGGAGGGCTTCGTCGAACCCTCCGAGGTCCGCGAAGACACTCCGGCGGGTCATCAGGCAGGCTCCGGTCACGGCGCTGTAGGGCCTGACCACCCTGTCCCAGGCGAAGTACCCCATCCGGGCGCCGGGGAGGCCCTGGAAGAGGTGCCCGGCCACGCCGTCGAGACCGAGGACGAT
>DATGGF010000028.1:0-5058 GCA_035308625.1 Acidimicrobiales bacterium
ACCGCCGGCTTCGGATAACCCTCGATCTCGGGGGATCAAATGTTGCTGCGCGGCTCGAGCCCGTTTCGTCGTCCGTCGCGCCGGCGCGGCGCGGTGCTGCTTCTCGGCGTGACATTGGTGGCCGCCGGTTGCGGGGGGGCAACGGCCACCTCGGACTCCACCACGAGCTCGACGCCGTCACCGCCGGCCGTCGCCGCCACGTACACGCCGGGGCCCTGGGATTGGCCGACCTACGGCCACGACGCCCAGCACACCTTCCACGGCCAGACGACGTTGACTCTGGCCCAGGCCCGGACGCTGCGAAAGGCGTGGTTCTTCCCCACCGGGGACGCGGTGACGGCCACACCCACGGTGGTCGGCGGGACCGTCTACGTCGGATCGTGGGACGACAACTTCTATGCACTGAACCTCGAGTCCGGGAAGGTCAGGTGGAAGACCCGCCTCAAGTCCCAGAACGGGATCAC
Source organism: Acidimicrobiales bacterium (assembly GCA_035308625.1). Classification (GTDB taxonomy): domain Bacteria; phylum Actinomycetota; class Acidimicrobiia; order Acidimicrobiales; family UBA8190; genus DATGGF01. Next base: position 465 of record DATGGF010000028.1, read on the forward strand.
GCCCTACCCGGGACAGGTGCGACGGGACACGCACTCGGATGGCGGGTTGGTGACCGGTTCGGCATGGTTCGAACCGGCAGCTGCCGGTCGTCCACCCCTGGTCATCTTCGGCGGCGGGTACACGCTCTACGCGCTCGACGCCACCGACGGGAAGGTCTTCTGGGAGCACGATTACTCGGGCCGGCCCGGCCCGCTGGCCCCTGACCAGGACCAGACTCGCATCTTCTCGTCGCCCGTGGTCGTCGGCGGGAACGTGATCTTCGGAGTGGACGAGGACGGACAGGACGGCTCCGCCGGCTACGTGGCGGCGGCCAGTCTGGGCACCGGGGACCCGGTGTGGGAGTTCCAGACGGACGTGAACGCCAGCGGCGGACGCGTCCTCGACGACAGTTGCGGCAGCGTCTGGTCGTCTCCGACGGTTCTTCCCGACCTCGGCCTGGTGGTGTTCGGCACCGCCGACTGCGACTTCAGCGGGTCGCCGCCGTATGCCAACACCGTGGTGGCCCTGCACGCCCAGACCGGCACACCGGCATGGACGTATCGCCCGTCCGGCGACGCCCCCAACTGCGACTTCGACTTCGGTGCCACTGCCAACGCGGGGGTGAACGCCAAAGGAGTGACCACGTTCGTCGGCATCGGGAGCAAGGACGGCACCTACTACTCGTTCGATCCGGCCACGGGCGGGCTGCGTTGGTCGACCAACGTGGTCTTCGGAGGCAGTTCGGGCGGGTTCATCGGCACCACCGCCTACGACGGCGCTCGGGTCATTGGGTCGACGGCGTTGGGCGACTTCAACCCGACGCAACACGGAAACCGGCTGTGCGATCCGACCAACCCCCGCGACAGCGCAGCGGAGAACCCCACCGTGCATGCCTTCGACGGAACGTCCGGCGCCATCCAGTGGCAGGTGAACGGCGCCTCGACCTTCGCCGCCACCACGGTGGCCGGTGGGATGTCCTTCAACGGGCTGGCGCTGGCGAACCGGGTGATCCAGGTCCGCGACGCGGCCTCCGGCCGTCTCATCACCCAGGTCGAGTTGCCTCAGGCCAACTGGTCGGGCATCGCCACGACCGGGGACGCCCTCGTGTTCGGGGTGGGCACCGACTTCAGTGGTTCGCCGGCAGGAGTGGAGGTGCTCACTCCGGGTGGCAAGCCACCGGTGGTCCCGGCGACGCACTGACGCGTCACTACTCGACGCGAAATCGCAAGAGTGCGCGAGCAGACCTAGTGCTCTCCGGGTGGAGGCGATGGGACTCGAACCCACGAACCTCTTGACTGCCAGTCGGGGCGCGCGGGCGAAGTCCTGCCCGGTCCTCGGAGTCCTCCCTGGTCAGGTTGGTGGCGGCAGTCGGCTAGGTCAGGTCGGGTGATGCCCTGAGAGGGTGACCAGTCGCAGTTGCGTTGACAGATGCGTTGACAAGCTCGACGCTCACGTCAGCTCGCCCCGGCGACGAAGGCGGTCACGATGTAGCTGGCGTGCCGATCCAGGTTGTTCCGGGCCCGGTCGTAGCGGGTGGTCGTCCGGGGATCGGCGTGGCGGGCGGCGATCTGCGCCGTCCCGAAGCGGCACTCCGGCGTCGAGGGCGGCGGTGATGAAGCTGTGGCGGAGCGAATGCGGGGAGATGTGCTTGGACACCCCTGCCCGCTTGGCGAGGCGCCGGACGATCCGGGTGGCGGCGTGGCGGTTCATCCGATTCCCGGCCTGGGTGAGCAGGAGCGGGCCGGAGCGCCGTCCCCAGCGGCCAGGTCGACAGCTCGGGCGATCCTGGGCGGAAATGGGATGACGGCCAGCTTGGCGCCCTTCCCGAGGACGGTAACCGTCCGATGGCCCCGCTCCACTGAGAGGTCCTCGATGTTTATCGAGCAGGCTTCGGACACCCGGAGCCCAAGGAAACCGAGCAGACACGCCAGGGCGTGGTCCATAGGGCTTCCAGCGGCCCCCTGGGTGACGAAGGCCGACAGCTCCATTCGATCCAGGCCCAAGGTCGCCGACTCGCTGTCGATCCTGGGGCGGCGGACGTACTCGGCCGGGGAGTGTTCCAGGTACCCGTCGATCACGGCTATCCGGTAGAAGCCCACGCCTGTCGGAGCCTTCGGTCGATGGAGGATCGGGCGAGGCCCGCTCCTCCATCGACCGGGCCCGCAGCTCTATGTGGCCACGCCTCAGGTCGAACACTCCCAGATCCATCTCGGCGCACCAGGCAAAGAAGGCACGCAGATCTACGGCATCGCTCTGCCGGATAGCGGCCGCGTACCGGGCCAGGAAGCCCGCGACGGCCAGACGGGCCTCCTCAAAGAGGGGCGGGAAAGGCTTGACGATGGTGGCGGATGGCATGGGACCTCCTCGATTGCAGGTCCGTCCATCGCGCCCGAGCTGGATCGGGCGAGCTAGCCCGAGCGATACCGATCGGGTTCCGGCTGTCTCCGGGGCGCCCGACTCCCGGCATTTCCGGATGCCCTGTTTGCGGATCAGACGCTCGCGTACTCCTTCTTGACGGAGCTTATACAGCGTGCAAATATACCGAGCGATGGTAAAGCTCGGGCAGGCCACGACCACGACCGACTGGCGCGTGGCCCGGCGTCAGTCCGCCCGCGAGGCCATCGTCGATGCCGCCTGGGATCTGGTCCACGAAGAGGGGCTGGCCGCCCTGTCGTTACGTGATCTTGCCCGTCGGGCCGGCATCACGACTCCAACCGTCTACGCCTATTTCGACTCGAAGCACGCGATCTACGACGCGATGTTTGGCCGGGCGGCCACCCAGTTCGCCGATTGGATGGCTCAGCCTCTCGAGTCCGCAGAGCCGGCGGCGGTGCTCGTGGCGCAGGCCCACCGCTTTGTCGAGTTCTGCACCAACGATGTGGCCCGCTACCAGCTCCTCTTTCAGCGGACGATCCCGGAGTTCGAACCGTCGGCGGAGTCCTACGCACCAGCCGTTCGAGCCCTCGACACCACACGGGAGCGACTCGCACTCATTGGAATCACACAGCCCAGGCACCTGGACCTGTGGACGGCGCTGGGAAGTGGCCTCGTCGACCAGCAGGTCTCCAACGACCCCGGCGGCGATCGGTGGACCCGCTTGATCGAGGAAGCCGTCACCATGTTCCTCGCTCATTGCGAATCGACTCGGTCCACGCGCAAGGCAGCGCCCCGCACATCTCGAACCAAAGGAGCCCGATCATGACCAAAACAACGATGGACGTGACAGGGGTTGGATCGTTGACGCATGAAGAAGCAATGCGATTGCAGGCCCATGAATTGGACCGCACGCTTGCCTTGCTTCGCTCCCTCGACGACGCCGCCTGGAATGCCCAGACCGACTGCCCCGCCTGGGATGTCAAAGCGATGTACAAGCATGTGCTGGGTGCATGCGAGGCAGGAGCATCCATGCGCGAGAACGTCCACCAACTCCGTCGCGCTCGGTCCTACCGCAAGCAACACGGCGGCCCGCTCGAAGCAGCGCTGTCGACCCTGCAGGTGAGCGAGCGGGCCGACCTCGCCCCCGCTCAGATCGTCGAGCGCCTGACGGCGATCACGCCGAAGACCGTGCGGGGCCGAACTCGGACTCCAGCGCTTGTGCGCAACCATGCCAAGATGGCGATCGACGGACCAGTAATTGAGACCTGGACGCTCGGATATCTGATCGACACGATCTACCTGCGCGATTTGTGGATGCACCGCGTCGATGTGGCCCACGCGCTCAATCGGCCGGTGGAACTCACGCCCGAGCACGACGGTCGTATCGTCGCCGACATAGTCGCCGAATGGGGCCGTCGTCACGGCAAGGCTTTCGTGCTCGACCTCACCGGTCCTGCCGGCGGGACCTTTGCGCACCACCAGGACCTCCCGGAGGCCGAACACATCTCGATGGACGCGGTGGAGTTCTGTCGCACGCTCGCCGGTCGCCAACAGGCGAGCGGGCTGCTTGCCACCGTCGTCCCCTTCTAAGACCGGCTTCGTAGTGACACGCACCCGATATGTGCCGCGATGCGCTACCCCGAGGCGGCAGTCAGCCGCCCGCAAATCGCGGCCTGCGTGATCCGGAGTGCCCGGGCTGGCTCTCGTCCGTGTCGCTCAATCCCGGCGTCGTGCGCTAAGGACCGTTCGCCGACAACAACGGAACAAAGCGACGTACCTTGCCGCTGGCGATGCGCTCTAGGCGCTCCACTGGCTTAACAACCACGCGAGCTACTCCCAGACCGGCATGTCGGAGCTCAGCCTCAATCGCTCCCTCAAGCTCACCACTCCCGACCTCGCCGGAGGCAACGATCGAGATCTCTGCGCCGCTCGGTGTTTGGGTGACTTGATACTCAATGACGTTGGGCTGACGGGAGAGTACGGAGCGAAATACGTGTGGGTGAATCCTGACCCCTTGCGGGTACTCAAACCGGTCGTCGAGGCGACCCTGAATGTCAGCTACTCGGCGATGGGCCGACCCGCAGGGGCAAGGCTCGTCGAGGAGAACGACCTGATCGGTCAGCTCGTAGCGGATCAACGGGAGAACCGGGTTGAACAGGTTCGTCACATAGATCTTGGCTGACGGGATCCCCACCGGTACTGGATTACCGTGCTCGTCCACCGGTTCGATGATGACCA
>DATGGF010000029.1:0-3554 GCA_035308625.1 Acidimicrobiales bacterium
ACCACGTCCATCGCCCGCTTCCCGATGGACTGCCAGTGTGAGAGCTGGTGGCGCTCCACATAGAACAGGAGGTGATGGGACACCGGGGCAGCGCGCAACCGCTTGTGGCCCACCCTGGCCAGGCCAGCGGAGATCTGCACATGCACACGGGCAGCCGCCAGCTCGCGCACGACCCGGTCAAGGGACCCGCCAGGGAGAGCCGAGACCGCGATGACGACCCCCGGGGCCCGCGCCCGAAGCACTGCGTTGACCGCTCCTGTGACATCCCCGATCACGGGAACGTCTGACGCGCGGCTGGCCCACTCGTGTTGGTCGCCGATCACGCCGACGACCCTGTAGCCGAGCTCCGGTTGCTCAGCGAAGAGCTGCACGAGGTCATGTGCCTCGTCGCTGGTGCCGAGCACGCAGACCGCGCGGGTGAACCGGCCGTTGGCGCGGGCGCTCCGCAGCCACCTCGCATACCCGGTCCGGAGGGCGATGAGCACGGCGAGCGTGGCCGCGCCACCGATCACCGCAGCCACAACGTCCACGCTCTGGTGCAGAGGCCCGCTCAGCCACACCGCGGCAGCGCCGGCGACGACCGAGGTGCGCGTCAGGCCGCTCATCTCGGCGGAGCGCACGGTGCACACGCGGGCGAGGTAGAGCCGTTGCGCCCGGTTGACTAGGGACACGACGAGCGAGATGGTGATGGCCAGCGGGGCGGCAGGCGCGAGACGGGCCAACCATGGCCCTCCGCGGCCGCCGGCGATGACGGGTTCCCACACCGCCAGCGCGCCGGCGAGATCGATGGCGACGAGCAGACAGAGGAGCCAACTGGCACGGACAGGGTCCGCGGTTGGCGAACCCGGCGCCGGGGCATCGGTGCCCCTGTCCGGGGATGGCAGCGCTCGGCTGCGAACCTCGTCGAGGTTGATCATCGCCGCTTGCCTCCCCGCACCGGCCCCCGGCCGCCCCGGGTCACGATCCCGTTTCTGCGACGGCTCCTGCCCACCCGTGCCCCTTCTCGATGACAAGAGCGCTCAGCGGATAACCTGATACTCCGGCTGGTCGGACGATGTCGCCGGGGACATTCACGACCCCCTGGGCGCGGGCTGGCGCCCCGAACCACTTCTCCGCGACTGGGACCGACCGCGTGACGACGGACCCCATGCCGACGAGCGACCAATCGCCGACGGAGATCCCCTCCCGGAGCAACGCGCCGGCCCCGATGTACGCACCTCGCCCGATCCGCACCGAGCCGCCGAGCTTCACGCCCGAGGCGAGCGTGGAGAAATCTCCAATGTCGTCGTCATGAGTAATGACCGTGGCGGGCATGATGGCCACATGACTACTGATGCGGGCGTTCGCAGTAACCACGGTCCCAGCGAGGATCACCGTCCCGTGGCCCACCTCCGCTGACGCCGCGAGGGAGACGCTCGGGTGCACCAAGGTGGCGTAACGCCAAGGCGGGAGCCCCAGCCGCTGAACAATCATCGGCCGGCTGAAGTAGTTGGCCGGGCGACCCGTGCACACCACGACCTTGGCGTGCGCCACGGCAGTCTGGAGCAGCTCGACGGGTCCGATGACTTCGACGCCGCCGACCGAGGCCCCAATGAGGCTCGGGTCGTCGTCGACGAACCCGAGCAGTTCCCACGTCGGGCGGACCGCGTTGATTGCCGCGATCGTTTGAGCAACCTCTCGGCTGAATCCCCCCGCTCCGGCGATGACGATCGGCTCAACGCGTTGATGCCGACGTACGAAGGACCAACGGGACGACGCGCCCTTGCCCATACAAGTCACCCCTCAGGGCAGCGCTCTCGGGACGGCAATATGCACCATTGCTGCTGAGTCCGGCACCGCCGCAGGTCGCTGTGCCCGCAGCCGGCACGAGTGCAGAAGCCGCTTGGCCGCCTCGACGACGTACCCCGGGACGGGATCGAAGGGCCGCACCGGGCTGGGAAGGCGATGCCTCATTGCGCACCACCTTCGCCAACGCTCGTCTCGCTCGAGAGCTCACGAGTTGCCACGGACTTGCCCATCGGCCTTGAAGAGGCGCCCTCTACACGGGAAATACTTGTATCTCGTCGGGCGCGTTCGATGCCGCCCCCCATACACCTCAAGCGTGATCCCTCTCGGAGCGCGAGGCGCCTCAGGTGATCAAGGCGCCTGGCGCGTGTCGGGCCGATGCTGCCGATCGGCATCGCGAGCGAATCGCTGCTGTGTCGCTAGCTCTTCCTGTCCGGATGATGAGGCTGCAGGTCCACCCGTTCGTGGGGACGGTGATGGACCCTGTGGCTCCTCGCACAGACCCAAAGGAGCCCGTCACCGTGACCCCGGACCAGATCATCGCCCACCGTCGCCGCCGGCTGTTGGAGCTGGCGGCTGAGCTGGGCAACGTGAGCGAGGCGTGCCGCCAGATGGGCGTGTCGCGCACCCGCTACTACGAGTGGGAGCACCTCGCCGAGCGCTACGGCCTCGACGCCCTCACCTCCAAGCAGCGGCGCCAGCCCCAGCTGCCCAACGCCACGCCCACCCACGTCGTCAACGAGCTGCTCACGCTGGCCGTCACCGAGCCGACCATCGGCTGCCGCCAGTAGCCCGACCGCCTGGCCGAGCGGGGGTGGTCGGTGGGCAAGACCACCGTGCAGAAGTTGCTCGGCGACCACGGCCTGGTCCGCCGTGCCCAGCGGGTGGCGCGTGCCGCGGCGGTCGCGGCGGCCACGACGGGGCTGGTGACCGAGGCCGCCGCCGAGGAGTGCCGCTGCGGGTTCTGCCACTGGGCGGCCGGCCCCGGGGGGCTCGTCGCCCTCGACAGCTTCTACATCGGCAACCTGAAGGGCGTCGGGCGGGTGTACCAGCTCACCGCCATCGACACCGCGACGCGCTGGGCGGTGGTGGCGATCGTGCTCGGCACCCCCGACGGCACGGTGACTGCCCGGTTCCTCGAGGCCGTGGTGCGCCGGTGGCGGCGCTTCGGCTTCGGGGTGCGGGCCGTGCTCACCGACAACGGCCCTGAGTACATCGCGGCGGGCTTCCGGGCCGCCCTGGTGGCCAAGGGGATCGGCCATGTCCGCATCCCGCCCCGCACCCCAACCACCGCCGCCGTACTTCACCAGCACGCGCCAGCTGCAGGCCGACGCCGACGCGTGGCTGGTGCGCTACAACACCCGTCGGCGCAACCACGGCGACTTCACGCGTGGCCGCACACCGCGCCAAGTCCTCGACTGCCACCTCACCAAGCGAGCAGCATGACCACCAGCCACAGGCCATCACTGTCACCTCGAACCCCGGCCCGGAAGCGCTAGCTCAGAGGTGTCTCGGCGCCGAGCAGGCGGAGGACCATCTGGCATCGGTGGGACAGTTGGGAAATGAGCTCGCTCAGGAGCTTGTCGCGCTCTTGGTGCGCCGTTGAATTTAGGGGAGAATGTCCGTAAGGGTCTTAGCACCCGACGGCTCGTGGAGATGCTGGACTTCCTCCACGACGAGCGCTCAGGGAACCACGGGTGGGCTTGCGCGGCGAGCGGGATCACCCGCAGAGGGAACAAACACCCAAAGCGCAACGACTTGGACGAGAG
>DATGGF010000030.1:0-2912 GCA_035308625.1 Acidimicrobiales bacterium
CCGTCCCTTCACCCCGCTCCGGTTCTCGCTCACCGGGGCGGGACTCACCTGTGGCTACGGCGACGGGCTGCCGGTGTCGCGGTCGTACCCGGGGCGCTTCCCCTTCAACGGGCAAATCCTCTCCGCGTTGGTCGAGGTGGACGGCGAGGCGTTCGCCGACCCCGAGGGGGAGGCGCACACGGCCATTACGACCCAGTGACCCGATCGTCCGGCGGGCTTCCCGCCGCGGCTGATTCCGGGCTCAGGACTCCATCGGGTTCATCTTGATGACGGCGAAGGCGGCACCATCGGGGTCCATGAGCACCGAGAAGCGGCCCGGCGGGATGTCGGTCGGCGGCATCAAGGTGGCGGCCCCCAGCTTCTCCGCTGTCGCCACGGTCGCGTCGGTGTCGTCGGTGCCGAAGTAGACGAGCCAGTGCGCCGGGACTTCGGCCGGCACCATCTCGGGCATGGTCATCATGCCGCCGATGGACCGGTCGCCGAGCTTCCACTCCGTGTAAGCCATGCCCGGCATCTCCAGATCGTTGGGCGTCCAGCCGAACACCTGGCTGTAGAAGGCCTTGGCCGCGGGCACGTCCCGGGTGTTGAGCTCGTTCCAACAGAAACTGCCGGCTTCATTGGCCAGCTCAGCCCCGATGAAGGTCTTGGGCTGCCAGATCCCTATGGCCGCCCCGGTGGTGTCGGCGAACACGGCCATGCGCCCGATATCCATGACGTCCATCGGTTCGACGAACACCATGGCGCCGGCGTCCTTGGCCAGGGCCACCGTCTTGTCGGCGTCCTCCACCGACACGTAGCTGGTCCACGCGCTCGGCTGACCTTCCATCATGATGCCCATGTTGCCGGCGACGGTCTTCCCCGCCTTGCTGAGGATCGTGTAGTGGCCGGCATCCTCGCCCTGGTCCTCGGCGTCCCAACCGAACAGGCCGCTGTAGAAGGAGTTGGAGGCGGCGATGTCCTTGGCGCCGTGGTCGACCCACGAGAAGATTCCGGGGGGATACGAAGTGAACTCGGGCATGGCTCCTCCTGTTCGAGCGTCCTGGCTGCCTTGATCGGAGCGTAGCCACGCCCTCCACTACTCGCCCAGGCGCGCGTCCGGGCGGGACGTTGGTCAGGGAAACGGGGGTGGCAAACGGGCTAATCTCCTGGCCGATCGGACGGTCGAGCGGCTCTGCCGGCGCCTCGTCCGCTCGATCTGGTGGGCGGCGCCAGACCCGACTGCTGGACCGAGAGGAGTGGCATGCGGCCACCCTGGGGGACAGGAGGCCGCCGTCCACGGGCCGCGGCTTCCCCGATGCTGCTCGCCCTGGCCGCCCTGGCGATCGTGGTTGGGCTGCTGACCGATGCCGCGGTGCGACCGGCCAGCGGCGCCACCTTGACCACGACCAGCCCGACGACGGCGGGCCACTCCTATCGCCACGGTGCCGTTCCTCTGCGGCATTGGTCGAACGCGACACCCCAGACCTCGTCGCCGACCCAGACCTCCGGACCCGGCGCCGGCGCCGCGAAATTCGCTCGCGGGGGCAATCCTCTTCTCTACGCCGGAGGTCCGGTCATCAACGGGTCACCGAAGGTGTTCCTCGTCTTCTGGGGCACCCAGTGGGGTAGCCAGAGCCTCCTGGGCGGGTATCAGGCCTTCAGCGGAGACCCCCAGCACCTCGCCCCCAATCTGCAGGCGTTCCTCAGTGGATTGGGCACCAACGGCGAGCTGTGGAGCGCCATCGTGACGCAGTACTGCCAGGGCGCGCTGATCGGGGCGAGGTCGTGCCCACTTCTTCCGTCGGCCGACCACGTCGCCTACCCGTCGTCCTCCGTGCTCGGAGGGGTGTGGGAGGACACCCGAGCTGCTTCGCCGGCGGCGGCGACCGCCACGCAGATCGCGCAGGAAGGAGCCGACGCGGCGGCGCATTTCTCCCATCCCGCCAACTCGCAGTACATCGTCGTCTCGCCGACGGGCACCGATCCTGACGGCTGGCTCGACCCGGTCAACGGGTACTGCGCCTACCACGACGACACCCAGGATCCCGCCATCGGGGGTGTGACCGGTCCGGACGTCCCCTACACGAACATGCCCTATGTCCCCGACGTGGGCGCGGCGTGCAGCTCCTTCTCCAGCCCCGGACCCAACGACGGGGCGGACGAGACGCTGAGCCACGAGTATGCCGAGACCCTGACCGATCCCTATCCCTCCTCCGGCTGGAACGACCGCAGCGGGAGCGAGATCGGCGACAAGTGCGAGAACCTTGTGGGTGGGACGCCGGGAGGCTCGATCTACCTCACCCTTTCCACGGGGACGTTCGTCGTCCAGGGTCTGTGGGCCAACGACCTCGGGACTCACGGCGGCTGTGAGAATGTGCACTCGTCGGTCCTGGTCGCCAATCCCGGCAAGCAGCGCGGCAGCCTTTCGGTGCCCGCCAGCCTCCAGATCTCCGCCCTCGACGTCCGAGGGTTGTCGCTCACCTATGGCGCCCTCGGGCTCCCGACGGGTCTGGTGGTCTCCCCGACAACCGGCCTCATCTCTGGGACCCCGTTGCACCGTGGTCGGTTCCACGCCACCGTCGATGTCATCGACTCGTCGGGGACGACCGGCGTGAGCTTCGTCTGGGTGATCGGACGCTAGGGGAGGGACCTGGGGAAGGACTTCTACCGCAGCCCGAAGTAGGGGTTCTGCGGCGCATCGGCCACGGCCAGCAGGTCTTCGATCCGGGGCTCGAGCAAGCGGCCTGATTCCAGCGCGGCGCGGGCCGCCTGCCTGTTGTTGTCGAAGACGGCGGCCTCGCTGTCGGCCTCGGGGTTGACCCATACGGCGGCGATGAGCAGAAGGTCGTCCACCGCGTCGATCGGAATGACCCCGTCGGCCACGGCGCCGAGCACGCCGGAGGCCACACCCGCCTGGGCCGCACCCCAGGTGA
>DATGGF010000031.1:0-1655 GCA_035308625.1 Acidimicrobiales bacterium
CACGCCCACCACGACCACACCGGCGCCCGGGCACTCGGGCGGCGCACCGGGCCATCTGAAGAAGGTCTTGACGGGGCTGATCACCAAGGTGTGACGCGCGCGCCCTCGGATAGGGTGCGCCGATGAGCGTCTCCGCCATCGTGGCCCGCGAGGTTGACGGCAAATCCAAGGGTGAGCTCGTCGAGCTGCCCGACGACGATCTGCCCGAAGGCGATGTCACCGTCGCCGTGCAGTACTCGAGCCTCAACTACAAGGACGGCTTGGCCGTCACCGGGAAGGGCCGCATCGTCCGCCACTTCCCGCTGGTGTGTGGCATCGACTTGGCCGGAACCGTCGAATCGTCGGATTCGAAGGCGTTCTCACCGGGCGACGAGGTGCTCGTCACCGGGTGGGGACTGTCGGAGTCGCATCCCGGGGGGTACACGCAGCGCCAGCGGGTCCGTTCCGAATGGGTCACCCGCAAGCCCGCCGGCCTCGACCTCCGGCAGTCGATGGCCGTCGGCACCGCCGGGCTCACGGCCATGTTGTGCGTCGTGACCCTGGAGCAACACGGCGTGGCGGCGGACGACGATCTCCCGGTGCTCGTGACCGGAGCCAGTGGCGGGGTGGGGAGCGTGGCCGTCGCCGTCCTCGCCCGGCTCGGTTACAAAGTCAGCGCGTCGACGGGGCGGACCAATACCCACGAGTTCCTGCGCTCGCTCGGGGCCACCGACATCGTCGAGCGGGCCGAGTTGGCGGTGGCGCCGGGACGACCGCTCGAGTCCGAGCGTTGGGCCGGCGCAGTGGACCCTGTGGGTGGGGAGACGCTCGGCACCGTCATCCGTCAGCTCCGCTATCGCGGCTCGGTGGCCGCCTGCGGGCTCACCGGCGGCACCGACCTCCCGGCCACCGTGCTCCCCTTCATCCTGCGCGGCGTGAACCTTCTCGGCATCGACTCCGTATCCTGCCCCGCCGAGGTGCGACAGGTGGCCTGGGACCGGCTGGGGCGTGACCTCCCCACCGACATGCTCGACTCGCTCACCACCGTCGAGCCGATGCGACGCGTGCCCGAACTGGCTGAGGACATCGTGGCCGGTCGCGTCCAGGGTCGCGTGGTCATCGACGTCGGCTCCTGACTCACGTCGGGCGGCCCGCAGTCGCCCAGCGCGATCGCTGACGCCTGTGTCATGATTCGCCTCGACGGGAGGTGGCGCATGACACAGACCGACGAGCACATCGAGTTCGACACATCCGACGTCGACCGCTACATCGGGAAGCCGGTGGGCGGGGGCCAGCTGAAGGAGCCGGTGAACCTCACCGACATCCGGCGCTGGGTACAAGGGATGCAATATCCCAACCCGCTGCACTTCGACGACGACTACGCGGCCTCCTCGACCTTCGGCCGGATCGTGGCGCCACAGTCGTTCACCATCTGCTGCGACGTGGGGCACGGCGCCGGGCCGGCCATCGTGGGCAACATCCCGGGCACGCACATGATCTTCGGCGGCGACGAGTGGTGGTTCGCCGGGCCGCGCATCTTCGCCGGCGACCATCTGACCATGCGGCGGCGCTTCGTCGACTACAAGGTCTCGGACACCAAGTTCGCCGGGCCGACGATGTTCTCGCGGGGCGAGACCATCTACACCAACCAGCGGGGTGAGCGCGTGGCCCGACAG
>DATGGF010000032.1:0-5709 GCA_035308625.1 Acidimicrobiales bacterium
TTCGTGGCCGCCGTGGTGCGCCATCCCCCGCGGCGGCTCCCCGTCACCGCCGGCCGATGACGAGCCCTGCGCCGGGCGCGCCCCGCCTGCTCGTGGTGTCGGACACGCTCACCGGCGGTGAGGGAGCGCTGGCCGCCTTCCACGCCGACACGGCCCGGCGGGCCGGATGGGCCGTGGCCGTCGCCGCTCCCGGCGGCGAAGCCGACGCGCAATTCCCCGACACACATCACGTGCTTCCCCTACCCGCCACCGCGCGCGACGGCGTCGGTCTGTGGCGGGCGAGCCGGTCGCTAGCCCGGGTCGTCGAGCAGTTCGGGCCCGACGTGGTGCACTGCCACGGAGCCCGGTGCTTCGCCGCCACCCGGCTGGCGGGAGGGCCGCGCCCGTTCGTCTCACTGCACGGCATCCAGCCGGTGTCCGGCGACCCCCTCGGCTACCGGGCCGTGCGCCGGGCGGGCCTGGGCCTGGTGCCCCGCGTCGCCGCGGGCGCCTTCGACGACGGCCCCAACGGATTGCCCGGCTGGAGGTTCGTGCCTCATGCCAGCCCGGCCCTCGCCACTCTGCCGCGGCTCGGTCCTCCCGCCGGCGACCGGCCCACCTTCGTGTGGCTGGGCCGGCTCGACGAGCCCAAACAACCGGCGCTGTTCGTGCACGCGCTGGCCGATCTGGCGCGACATCGCCCCGAGGTGCGAGGCATCGTCGCCGGCTCCGGGCCGCTGGCCGGGCCGCTGGCGGCGCTAGCCCAGGGCCTAGGCGCCCCGATCGAATTCCGCGGCCACTGCCACGCCATCACCGACGTGCTCGCCGAAGCCTGGGCCGTCACCCTCTTCAGCACCGCGGAAGGCGTGCCGCTCAGCCTCCAGGAGGCCATGTGGGCCCGTCGCGCCGTGGTCGCCTCCCCCCTGCCCGGAATCCGGTTCCTGGCCGAGCGACGCGGCGGGATCCTGGCCGGCGAGGTCGGAAGCATCGTCGCTGCGCTTGGGCAGTTGTGCGACCGGGCCGAGGCGGCCCGCATGGGTGACGAGGCAGCCGACGAGGTGCGGACGAAGGTCGAGGTCGACGATCCGTGGCCCGCGCTGGCCCAGGCGTACGGCCGCGTCGCTCCGGCGACCCGGGAGGCGGCATGGCGCTGACCGCGCTGCTCGTCCACGAGCGCTACACCCAGCCCGGAGGCGAGGACGTCGCTTACGAAGCCGATGCCGCGTTGCTCGAGGCGGCCGGGCATCGCGTGGTGCGCTACGAGCGCCACAACGACGAGATCGCCACCATGGGCCCAGGCCAGCGGCTCCTCCTGCCCAGCCGCACCGTGTGGTCACCGTCGTCGGCCCGGGCCTTTGGGCAGCGGCTCGACGAAGTACGACCCGACGTCGTGCACCTGCACAACACCTTCCCGCTGCTGTCGCCGTCGCTGGCCATGGCCGCGCACCGACGCGCCGTGCCCGTGGTGCAGACGGTGCAGAACCTCCGGCTCGTCTGCGCGCAGGGCTTGTGCACACGCGACGGCCTCCCCTGCCACGATTGTCTGGATCTGGGCTCGCCATGGCCCGCCTTGCGCCACGCCTGCTACCGGGGGAGCCGAGCCCAGACAGCGGTAGTGGTCGCCTGGCAAGCGGCTCAGCGCGTGGCCGAGCACCGCCGACAGCCGGTGTCGCTGTACCTGCCGGTGAGTGCGTACGTCCGCGACCAGCTGGTGGCCCAGGGCGCGGTGCCGGCCGGGCGCACCATGGTCCGCCACAACCACGTACCCGATCCCGGCGCACGTCGGCCGGCCGACGACGAAGGCGTGCTGGTGTTCTGCGGACGCGTGGTGCGCGACAAGGGCGTCGACGTGCTGGTGCGTGCCGCCGCCATGGCGCCAGCAGCACGGATCGTCATCGTCGGAGGCGGGCCCGACCTCCCGGCCATGGCTGAGCTGTCCGAGCGCCACGGCGCCACCAACGTGACCTTCACGGGGCCGCTGACCCGTGCCGAGGCACTGGCGCACGTGCGCCGGGCCCGGTGCGTGGTCGCTCCTTCGGTGTGTGAAGACCCGAACCCGCTTTCCCTCATCGAAGCGGCGGCCCTCGGCGTCGCCGCCATCGCCACCACCTCCGGCGGCATCCCCGAGATCGTCGGCGACACCGGGATGCTGTGCCCGCCGGCCGACGCCGAGGCATTGAGCGCGGCGTTGGCCGACGCGGCCGGTGACGCCACCGGCTGGGCCGGTCGCGGGCTTGCCGCGCGCGCCCGCTACGAGATGCACTTCAGTGCGACTAGGGCCTACGAGGTGTTGCTCGACGCCTACCGGCGCGCCGGCGTGCGCGATGCCGCAGCCACAGCCGAGCAGCCGGAGGTCAGCCCCGCAACCGGCCCGACGGCTCGGCCCGGGCCTGGCGCCGTCGCCGCTCGGTGAGCCTCGGGGCGACCACCATGGCCGCGCCGCGCACCATGACGCGCCGATGCCCGCGGGCGGTCCCGAGCGCCGCCCGTCGCGCCGCCCATCGTCGCCCCTCCGACGCCAGCCGGTAGGCGGACAGCAGCGACCGCTCGGAAGAGAACCGGCGCCGCCCTGCGGCGAAGGCGCGCCGCTCGTGCCCGTCAACCGCCTCGGCCGCAGCCAGCTCCATGACCCGGATGCGATCGTCGATGCCGGCGTCGTCCCACATGAGGCTGCCGGCCCGCACCCGGTACAGCGCCGTGGGGTGACCAGCCCGGTGGATCACGGCGCCGAGGCGCACCATGCGGATGTAGAGGTCCCACTCCTCGCCCACCCGCAACTCGGCCCGGAAGCCGCCGGCGCGCTCGTACAGCGAGCGCTCGAACAACGTGGCGATCCAGGCGAAGTTGCTGCGGGCGAAGGCGCGCAGCTGCGCGCCCGGCGCGGGAACGGGGGCCACGTCAGCGGGGTGCGACCCCAACCCCGATCCCGGGGCCCAGCGCAGGAACCGAGCCAGAGCCACCCCGCCGTGGCGACGGTACAGGGCGAGCAGCGTCTCCACATGGTCGGGGAGCCACAGGTCGTCCGCATCGAGCAGCGCCACCAGCGGCTGCGTCGCGGCCTCCACGGCACGGTGACGGGCGGTCGACGGACCGTGGTTCACTGCGGTGGTGAGCACCCGCAGCGGGAGACGCCCGGCCCAGCGCTGCGCCACCTCGACCGTGTCGTCGGTGGAGCCGTCGTCGGCCACCACCACCTCGGCCGGTGCCACGCTCTGGCCTGCCACCGAGGCGAGCGCCTGGTCGAGCGTGCCGGCCGCTTGATAGGCGGCCACGATCACCGTGACCGGGGCGAGCGCGTCCTCCAGGCGTCGGTGCGCCCGGTCGACTACCGGCTCGGGCGCCAGCACCTCAGACGTAGGCGCGCACCACCCCACGCCGGCCCTTCCAGGGACCGCCGCCGGTGGCCGGGAGTTCGAACGCCGGGCCGGCGTGCACCCGGGCGAAGCCGGCCGCCAGCACCATCCGCTCGAGCCCGGCCTGATTGGTCACCCACCACTGGAACTCGTCGATGCCGTCGAGCTGGGCCATGGGCCGACGATCGGTCAGCCCGAAGCGCTTGATCGGGTTGCACACCACTGCGCTGCCCCGGCACACGGCGCGGATGCGCTCGAGCGCGGTGAGCGGGTCCTTCAGGTGCACGAGCAGGTCCCCGCAGAAGACGAAGTCGAAGGCGCCGAGGTCGGTGTCCAGGTCGTACACGGACCGGTCGACCCGCTCCACCTTCGACCCGAGCACGTCGCGCACCATGGCGAAGCGGCTGGCCTTGGTCTCCTCCATCGTCTTGGTGATTCGGGGGCGCAGGCTGGCCGGCCAGTCGAGGCGCTCGGGGTCGGCGATGTCGAGCGCCACCACCTCAGCCGCGCCGCGCTGCTCCATGGCGAAGGCCCAGTAGCCGTCCATGGTGGCCACATCGAGACAGCGCAGCCCCGATAGGTCCGCCGGGATCAAGTGGCGGTTCTCGGTCCCACGGTGGTCGAACATCCCCGGCGTGACCACGCCGTCACCCAGTTCGAGCGTGTGGTACCAGGGGTAGCGCCCGACCTCGTCGCGCAATTGTGCGGTGTCCATCGTCCTCCAGTTTCCGGTCAGCGGCCGGCCCCGGCCAAGGCGGCAGCCTGGCGGTGCAACGCCTCGAGCTCATCGGTGAAACGGTCCATGGTCAGGCGCCCGGCGGTGGTAGCACCCCCGGCCACGATCCGCCTTCGCAAAGGCGGGTCCCCGGCCACGCGGCGCACGGCCCCGGCCAGCGCGGCCGGGTCGCCCGGCGCGAACAACACGCAGTTGCCACCGTCGTCGAGAAACTCGCCCGAGCCCCCCGTGCCGGTGGCCACAACCGGGACCCCGCAGGCCATGGCCTCGAGGGGCACCAGGCCGAATGGCTCGGGCCACTCGCTCGGGAACACGAGCACGTCGGCCTGACCGATGCGCGCCGCCAGCTCAGATCGAGCCACCCGCGTGAACTCGACGCGCCCATCCGCCCCCACCTGCCGGGCGAGCTCGGCCATGGCGTCGAGCTCGGACTGAGGGCCGTGGCCGATGACGGTCAGCTGTGTATCGGCCGGGAGATGAGCCAGGGCCCGGATGAGCGTGGGCACGCCCTTGTCGGGGACGACCCGGCCGACGTACACCACTCGCCAGCGCCAGGGAGGCTCGGGGCGGGTGCGGACGGGCAACTCCCGGGTGTCGACGCCGAGGGGGACGAGGGCGGCGTCGGGGAACTTCCACCGCCCGTGCTCGGCGATCGACTGGGCGATCATGCGGCTGGCCACGCTCACGGTGGCCCCGTCGAAGCTGGGCAGACGCGTGCACAACCCGAGCGCGGCGCCGAGCGGATGGGCCCACGGCCGCTTGTCGAACATGCGCGTCCAACCGTCGAAGACGTATGCGTACACCGGCCAGTCGTCGAGCAGGGTGAGCACCAAGGGCACGCCCGCATCCTCGAGCATGCGGGGCAGGGCCCACGACGAGTACCCGAGGCTCCAGACGGAGGCCACATCGGGCCGCAAGTCGCGCAATGCGGCGCGCAGAGCCTGCTGGTTGCCCCGCTCCAAGGCGATGCGGTCGGCCAGTCCCGGCCGAATGGGCTCGAACACGTCGGCGTCGAACCACAGCCGCAGGTCGCGTCGGACCTCGACGGAGAGCGACGGGTCGACCTCGTCGGCGTCGGGGAGCCGGAAATCGCTCGTGAGCACCATCACCTCGTGCCCCTGCTCGGCGAAGCGCTCCATGGCGCCGCGACAGGCCACCTCGTACCCCCCGACGTGATGCGGCGGATACAGGTGGATGAGGGTGAGGACCCGCATGCGCCGCCGCCTCAGGCGAGGCCGCGCACCCGGCCCGCGCGGGCGACGTACTCCTGGTGGAGCTCCCCCACCGTGTCTATGCCGACAGCCACGTCGTCGGGGAAGCGCACACCGAGTTCCTCGACCAGGGTCAGCAGCTCGACGAGGTCGAAGGAGTCGAGCCCCAGGTCCTCGACCAGGCGGGCGTCGGGGGCCAGGACGTCGGCCTCGAGGCCCAAGCCGTCGCCCACGTGCTCGGCGAAGTCGGCGAAGTCGAGGACGCCGGTCACAGTGTCTCCAACTCGGCCGCCTGGTAACGGGCCCGGCACAGGCTGCGACGCAACTTGCCCGAGGAGGTCTTGGGCAGCGTCCCCGGCGCCAGCAGGACGACGTCGTCGGGCCGGACCCCCACGCTGGCCCGCACCGCTCTGGCGATGGCGCTCCGGAC
>DATGGF010000033.1:0-8784 GCA_035308625.1 Acidimicrobiales bacterium
CGCTCGAGGCGAAGCAGAGCGAGGACGAGACCGAGCCCGCCCACCACCTCGGCCGCGGGCCAGGCGAAGGCGCCGGCTCGCCCGCCGTGCGCGTGCTCCACGTGCCCGGCCACCAGTAACGCCACCAGCGCCACGACCGCGCCCACCACGATCACCGCGCGCACGAGGAACGCCAGGCGGGCTCGGCGGGCTCCGTCGTCGGGATCAGGGTCGTCGAGCAACTGCTCCACGCCGATGGCGCCGAGCACGGCGACGGCCAGGGCGAGCAGCATGGCCTCGCGGTTCCAGGTGATCGCCTTGATCTTGGGGAGCCCGTTGATCACCGCGTAGAGCGGCGTCTTGAAGCACAGCAGCAGGGCGACGACGACGGTGACGGCCAGAGCCCGTACCTCGGGCCGGCGCCAGGCCGTCCGCAGGGCCAGTGCCGCCAAGGCGATGGTGAGCACTCCGAGGTACGGCGGCGGCACCCGGAAGTCGTTGCCTCGCAGGGCCACGGCCAGGTCCGACAGGTGCGACAACCCGAAGGCGCCGCCGCCGGATGCCCCCGCCCGCGAGGAAAGGCCGGCCACCTGGGCCCCGGGAAGCACCAGTGGGGCGGCCAGTCCGAAGGCGCCCACCGCACTGAGGGCCAGGTCTCCGATCGGACGGCGCCAGTCGGCCCATCGGCGCGTGCCCCGGCAGACGAGCAAGGCCACGAAGAACACCACGGCGGAGATGCCCGTTACGAGCACGCTCTCGGGATGGCCGCCGTAGACGGCCGCCGCCGCCACCAGCGCCAGCAGCGCGCCGTCGCGGGCGCGTCGTTGGCCGCGCACGAGGAGGATGCCGAAGGCCAGGATCCAGCCGCTCCAGGCGGTGACACTGGTCATGGCCCAGCCCGAGTAGTGCACCATCGGTCCCGACAGCTCGAAGGCGATCCCCCCGAACACGGCCGCCAGCGGGCGCAGTCGCAGCACCCGGCACAGCGTGTAGGCCCCGGTGCCGGCGATGACGAGCTTCACCAGGACGATGACGGTGTACATGTAGCGCAGCGGGACCAGATAGCCCACGAGCGTGGGCAGGCTCAGCACGCCCGACTGCCAGTTGAAGGCGAGGGGCGTACCCAGCGCGTTGTACGGGTTCCACAGGGGCAGGTGGCCGGCATGCACCTGGTGCCACGCCAGGTTGGTCATGGGCAGGAAGTAGAGGGCCTGGTCGGCCGGGAAGGCGTCGTGGAAGTGCACACCCGCCCGATGGGTGAGGCCGATCTTGGCCAGCAGGTCGAACGGCCCGAGCGAGACCCCCGGCCGCAATGCCGGCGCCAGCACGGCGACGGCTCCGAGCACCACCGCCAGCACGCCCAGTACGTCGGCCCGTCGTGACGGTGTGGTGCTCCTCACACGAGCTCCCGGTAGAACTCGGGGTCGCGGGCGAGCTTGGCGAACATCTCGTCGTGGCGTGCCTGGGCCGTGGCCGCGGTGTCGGTGAGGAAGCGCTGGCGCCGGGACGAGTCCCACCGGCGCAGGAGCGGGCCGGCCACGGGAAGCCGGCGCCCTGTCGTCCCCTGGCGCGGCTGGCCGAGCAGGTCGACGCGCCCGACGGCCCACCGGAACCCCGCGCCGTGGTGGTACACGATGCCGCCGTAGATCCCGTACCACAGGGGATGGAGGTCCACCCGGTTCGAGCGGAGCAGCGGCGTCCAGGTGGCGCCCGCCCGCTCCAGGGCCCGCAACAGGTTGCCGCCGACATCGGTCGTCATCTTCCCGTCGGCGCCGCGCCAGCAATGTCCCGGCGACCAGTCTCCGCGCAGCTCCAGCCAGTCGGCCACCCGCACGGCACAGAAGCTCGGGTGCGGTTGCACGTCGGTGGCGTTCTCGTCCCGGCGCACGGCGACCAGGCGGCTGTGGGCCAGGGCCTCGTGCACCACGGGCATGGGGTCGACGACGGGGAAGGCGTCGCCGTCGAGAAAGACGATCACGTCATCGCCGTCGGCCTCGGCGCACACTTCGGCGGCCAGCAGGTTGAGCTTGCCGGCGTGGGGGCCGAGCGCGGGCACCACCCGGGTGAACTTCCCGGCGTGGTCGCCGTCCACGTCCTCCAGGCAGGTGAATACGCGATACGGCTCGGTGAGCGCGCGGCGCAGGTAGTCCAGTTGCACGTCGATCCAGCGCGACGTGGCGTAGTGCACGGTGCAGACGTAGATCACCGTTGGCCCCCGTCGCTGGTGGCGCGCAACCGGTGGTACGCCTCGGGGCTGTGAACGGCGAGATCCCGGCGTGGGCCCAGGGCGGCCGACTGCGAGCGGTAGCACTGCACCGCCGCCTCCTTGGGCGCCGCGTCGCCGGCGACTTCCAAGGTGGCCGGTTCGCTCTGCCATCCGGCATCGGCCAGGCGCGACAGCGCTTCGGCCACGAGTTCGGGGCTCTCAGCCGCATAGGGCAGCTCCTCGTAGGCCACCCACTCGAGCTCCGGCATCCTGGTCGCCACCC
The DNA here is from genome assembly GCA_035308625.1 of Acidimicrobiales bacterium. Taxonomy (GTDB): domain Bacteria; phylum Actinomycetota; class Acidimicrobiia; order Acidimicrobiales; family UBA8190; genus DATGGF01. The sequence continues at coordinate 2,469 of DATGGF010000033.1, forward strand.
GGCGGCACGCCGCGGCCGTGATCAGATGGTCGCGATGGACGAGGCCGAGCGGGATCAGCCACCGGTGGGAACCGAGGCTTCTCGCGAGCGTTTCGACACGGCCGGCAATGGTGTCGGCGAGTTGGTCGTCGTCGGGCCCGGGCGCCGGGAGCCGGCGTGTGAGCCGGGACAGGACAGAGGCCCGGCCTCGGTACTGGGAGTCCCACAGCCCGAGTCGCTCGGCGCGGGCGTCCAACACGCCGAGCGCGGCGTCGTCCTCGCTGCGGCGGACCTGCATCACGTTGGCGCCGGGCGAGAAGATGCCGCTCGATCGGTCCCAGGCCGGGAGCCGCCACACGTGGGCCGGGCCGCCGGTGAAGACGGTGACGACATGGCTCCCGGGGTGGGCCGCCAGGACGCGGCCGCAACTCAACACGGCGTCGTCGAGGTGCGGGGAGACCACGGCGACGGACTCGGGCTGCACGGTCATCCCGGCCGAAGCTCGCGACGACTCAGCGCGTGCGTGCGACAATGCTTGTCTGTGCCGATGGCCTGTGGCAGCGTGAGGCGGTGACCCCGCAACGGTCGCTGGGAAGAACGTTGCATGGCCTTCCCCCCGGTCTCCGGTCGCTCCTCCCCCCCGGCATCCGGCAGAGCATACGACAACGGATCGGCCCCTTCGCGCCCTGGGAGCAGGGTTTCTCGTCCGCCGCGCCCGCCCCGGCGACGGGTGAGACGACGGGCCCGCCGGACTTCGTCGGCATCGGCGTGCAGAAGGCGGGGACGTCGTGGTGGTACGAACTGCTGTGCGCGCATCCGGCCGTGCACCACGCCGCCACCGCGCACAAGGAGCGGCACTTCTTCGCCCGATTCGCCTTCGACGAGTTCGGCCCGCAGGAACCCGGGCAGTACCACGCCTGGTTCCCCCGGCCTCCGGGCGCCGTCACCGGCGAATGGACGCCCGATTACATCCACCAACCCTGGGCGGCGCCGCTGCTCCAGGCCTCGGCGCCATCAGCCCGCTTGTTGCTGATGGTGCGCGATCCGGTGGAGCGCTTCGTCTCCGGTGTCGCCCACGAGGCGCCGGGCCCGGGGTCGAACCTCGGCGCGGTGTTGGCCGACGCGCTGCATCGCGGCTTCTACGCCGCCGCCCTGCATTCGTGGGTGCCGCGCTTCGCCCCTGACCAGCTGCTCGTGCTCCAGTACGAGCGATGCGTCGCCGATCCCCGGGGCGAGCTGGAGCGTACGTGGAAGTTCCTCGGGTTGGACGCGAGCTTGGCGGCGACGCTGCCGGCCGCCCGGCTGGTCGAGCCGGTGAGCCCGACGCGGGCCACCAAGCGGGCACTGTCGGACGACGCCCGGCGGCGACTGCGCGAGCTGTACGCCGGTGATGTGGCCGAGCTCCTCGGCCAGTTCCCCGCAATCGACCGCTCCCTTTGGCCCAACTTCGCCGGGCCCTGACGCCTCAGGCCGGCTGCCCCGGGGGCGGCACCGCGCCGGCCCGGCGCGCTTGGCGGTCGGGTCCGGCGACATAGAGCCGGGCCAGGCGCCAGGCGCGGGCCCGCGGCCACCCCCGGCGCACCGCCGTGCGCGCCAACTGGCCGGCGATCACCCCCGAGCGGTACACGAGCCAACCCGTCCGGCCGTACCACTTGCGCACGTACCGTTCGGTGGCCGCGTGCAGCCGCAGCAGCAGCCGGTCGATGTCGCGGTCGGTGCCGCCCGAGGCGTGGGCCGCCTCCACCTCCGGGCAGTGGCGCACCCGCCACCCTTGGCGCAATGCCCGGCGTTGCCAGTCCTCCTCCTCGGCGTAGAGGAAGAAGCGCGGGTCGAGCGGCCCCACTTCCGCCAGGGCCCGGCCCCGCAGGAGCAGCACGGCGCCGGAAAGGAACGTCCTCCCGGGGGTCCGGCGGGCCCCGCCCACGGCCTCCGCCCAGGGGCGCAGCGGGGTGTGCCAGGGCCAGCCCGTGGGCGCGCCGGCGATGGCGGGGCCCACCGCCGCCAAGCGGCTGTCGGCCGCCAGGGCGTCGTGCAGCCGCTCGAGCCCGTCGGGCGTGATGCGGGCATCGGGATTGAGCAGCAGGACGTCGGCGGTGTCGAGGTCGATCGTTCCCAGGGCCACGTTGACGCCCGCGGCGAACCCGAGGTTGGCTCCGCTGTGGTGATACCGCGCGCCGTGGCGCCGGGCGGCCGCTTCGGTGGCCGCATCGGAGCCGTTGTCCACCACGGTCACGGGGAACCGCCCCTCCAGGGCGCCGAGCGCATGCTCGAGGGGGCCCGGCGGCCCGTAGGCGACAACCACGACTTCGAGCGCGCGGCGGGCGACGGCGGGATCAGCGATGGTGGAGCGCCCCCTGCACGATGTCGATGACCCGGTCCTGGTCAGCGTCCGACAGGTTGGAGCCGCTGGGCAGGCACAGGCCCTGCTCGAAGATGGCGTCGGCCACCGTGCCGCCAAGGACGGGGGCGTCGGCATACAAGGGCTGAAGGTGCAGTGGCTTCCACGTCGGGCGCGACTCGATGTCCTCGGCCTCGAGGAGCAGGCGTAGGTCGTCGCGCGATCGGCCGCACTCGGCCGGATCGACGAGCACGCACGTGAGCCAGTAGTTGGGTTCGCCGTAGTGGGCCCACGGCATGAAGGTGACGCCGGGCAACGCCGACAACGCGTCGCGGTAGCGCTGGTTGACCCGCTGCCTTCGGGCCACCCGGCGGGGGAGGTCGCGTAATTGGGCCAGGCCCAGCGCGGCGAGAAGGTTGCTCAGCCGGTAGTTGAAGCCGAGATCGACGTGTTGGTAGTGCACCTCGGGCTCCCGGGCCTGCGTCGACAGGTGACGCGCCCGGTCCACCAATTCCGCGGAGCTCGAGACCAGCGCGCCGCCACTCGACGTCGTGATGATCTTGTTCCCGTTGAACGAGAAGACGCCCGCCGCGCCGAATCCCCCCACCGGCTGGCCCTTGTAGCGAGCCCCGATGGCCTCCGCCGCGTCCTCGACCAGGGGTACGCCATGCTGTTCGCACGCGGCGACGAGTCGGTCGTAGTCGGCACTCTGGCCGTAGAGGTCGACGGACACCACTGCCGCGGGCAAAGTGCCGCGCCGCGCCCGCTCGTGGAGCTCGGCTGCCACCAGGTCGGGGTCGACCTGCCAGGTGGGCGCCTCGCAGTCGACGAAGACCGGTCTGGCCCCGAGGTAGCGCACCGTGTTGGCCGTGGCCACGAAGGTGAAGGTGGGCACGAGCACGTCGTCGCCCGGGCCCACACCGTTGAGCAGCAGAGCCAGGTGGAGCGCGGCGGTGCCGCTGGAGACGGCCAAGGCGTGGACCGCGCCCACCTCGGCCTCGAGCTCGCGCTCGAAGGCGTCGAGCTGAGGCCCGACCGGCGCGATCCATCCGGAGTCGAAGGCCTCGAGCAGCGCAGTGCGCTCGGCGTCACCCACGTCCGGGGGTGAGAGGTAGACGCGGGTCACCGCGACACCTCGCCCTCGGGCCGCAGCGCGCCACAGCGCGCGGCGCCGGCCACGAGGCCCACGGCCCCGGCTCCGGCGACGGCCAGGGCTCCGGCCAGCGAGTGGTACCCCGCGGCCACCAGGGCGGCGACGACCAGCGCCCCGGCCAGGGTGGCGTAGAGCCCGGCGGCCCGGGCGGCGGACCATCCGCCGGTCACCAGCAGGTCGTAGGGGTGGCGCCGGTCGCCCGACAGCAGCGGCGCACCGGCGCGGGCCCGGCGCACCACGGCGAAGGCCACCTCGGCGGCGGGCACCGCTGCCGGCAACAGGGCGGCCACGTTGGTCGCGGGGCGGCGCCCCGGCGCCCAGGCCGCCACCACCAGCACGGTGGCCAGTGCCCCGAGGAGATAGGCCCCACCGTCTCCCAGGTAGATGCGGGCCGGTGGCCGGTTGTAGGCGAGGAAGCCGACGAGGGCGCCCACCGCCGCGGCAGCGAGCGCCCGCGCCGCCCCGCCGAGCAGCACCGCCCAGCCCAGCGCGCCCACGGCCAGGACGCCCCCGGCCAGCGCGTCGAGGCCGTCGAGAAGGTTGACCCCGTTCACCAGCACCACCGTCACGGCCACGATGGCCAGGCCGCTCCACGGTTGGGCCAGGCGGGTCGGTAGGGCGGCGGCAATGCCGGCGCCCAGGGCCAGCTCGCCCACCAGCCGGGCCCGGGGGGGCAGGCCCCGCACGTCGTCGGCCACCCCGAGGGCCAGCGCGCCGCCCAGGGGGAGCAGGAGCCACGGGCGGTAGGCGACGATCGACGGCGCCACCGCCACGAACACGGCCGCCCCACCGAGGTAGGGGACGGGGGCCTGGTGGGGCTTGAGGGGCCCGGGTCGGTCGACCACGCCGGCCCGCCGGGCCAGCACCATGGCGGCCGGGGTGCACACCAGGGCCAGTGCCAGCGCCACGGCGCCGGCGACGCCGGGGTTCCTCACGGGGCGGCCCCTTCGGCGCCAGGCGATGACGCCATCGCCGTGTGGCGCAGCGTCAGCGACTCGGTGCCGGCGTGCAGCTCGAAGCGCCGCAACGGAGCGAAACCGGTGCTGGTGTACAGGGCGATGGCGGCAGCGTTGTCGGCGCCCACCACCACGTCGACCGACACGGCGCCACGCCGGGCCATCTCGCCGAGCAGCGCGTGCACGAGCTCGGCCCCTATGCCGCGCCCGCGCTGGGTGGGGTCCACGGCGATGGCGAGGAGCTCGCCGTCGGCGGGTGGGCCGGTGTCGGTACGCCCGTGGCGAAGCGTTTCGACCACCCGGCGCCACGACGTGACAAGCCGCCATGGCGAACCGGCCAGGACGCGCAGGCCGTCGCGGCGCAGGAATGCGGCGTACAGGCGGCGCAGGGCCGTGGTCCCGGCCACGAAGCCAGCCAACGTGCCGTGGCGTTCGGCCACCAGCAGGAACGATCCTTCGTCATGGGCGATGCGCCGGTAGAGCTGTTCGAGAAAGCGCGGCCCGAGGCTGGAGAGGAACCCTTCGCCGATCTGCTCGGCATGGAGGTGGGCCACTGCGGCGGCGTCCGTCTCCCGCCCGAGCCGGACCACGACCGGGGGGGCGCCACCGGCGCCCGCTCCGTTGCCCCCGGCTGCGGCCATCGTCGCTTCTCCTGTGCCCCGACGGCCTGACGGCCACCGCATCCCGACGGCGCAGTCTACGTCCGGGTGCACGCGTGCTTTCGTTCTCCCACCAGCGGGGACCCGGTAGGATTGGCCACGGCGAACAACGCGGACCGGAGGTTCCCGGCCGTCGACGATCGAGACACGCGGAGACCGGGGGCACCGTGATCCCGAATCTGTTCCTGGTCGGGGTGCAGCGCTCCGCGACCACCGGATTGTGGACCTATCTCGGGCAGCATCCCGAGATCTTCATGGCGCCAAAGGAGCTGCACCACTTCGGCAGCGACCTAGGCCGCCACGGGACGCAGGTGAACCGGGGCGCCCGGCCCGACCGCGCCCAGTACCTCGCCTACTTCGAAGACGCCGGGGACGTCCACTACGCGGGCGACGCATCGGTGGGCTACATCTACTCGACCACCGCGGCGCTCGAGATCAAGGAGCACTCGCCCGACGCCCGCATCCTGGTCTCGTTCCGCAACCCGGTGGATATGGCCTATTCGCTCCACAGCTTGATGACGTTCCAGGGCGCCGAATCCGAGCCGTCGTTGGAGGTGGCCGTCTCCGACGGCTCGCAGCCCCGCTGGGCGTTCACCTCCTGGCCCTTCCGGTGGGCCTTCACCTATCCGCGCCTGCTGCGGTTCTCGGAGCAGCTCCAGCGTTACCTCGACGTCTTCGGGCCCGAGCGGGTGCACGTCGTGCTGTACGAGGACTTCGTGGCCGATCCGGCCTCGGTCTACCGCGGCATCACCGAATTCCTCGGCGTCGACGTCGGCTTCACGCCCGAGTTCCCCGTGGTCTTCGCCAACCGCGAGGAGCGGTCCCGGCTGGTGACGCGCTGGCTCAAGCGCACGCCATTGCCCGTGCGGGGGATGGCCCGTCTGGTCGTGCCCAGCCGGTCGGCCCGCCGCGCCCTCGGGACACGGATCATCTCGGCCAATCAGAAGGTGGTGCCCCGGCCCGAGCTCGACTCGGCCACCCGGCGGCGGCTGTCGGACGCGCTCAGCTCCGAGGTGGCGTCGCTGGGCGCCATGATCGGGCGCGACCTGTTGGCCGAGTGGTCGTTCGGGCCCAGCCTCACCTCCACGTGAACGAGGCCGCCACGGTCGGGGTCGTCATCACTTGCTACGGCTACAGCCATCTGTTGCCCGAGGCCGTGGACTCGGTGCTGAACCAGCGCCGGCCGGCTGACCGGATCCTCGTGGTGGACGACGACTCGCCCGACGACACC
>DATGGF010000034.1:0-5155 GCA_035308625.1 Acidimicrobiales bacterium
CACCCGCCGCAAGGTCGGGATGGTCTTCCAGAAGCCCAATCCCTTCCCGTCGATGACAATCGCCCAGAACGTCCTCGCCGGCTTGCGCCTGTCGGGCATCCGCAGCTCCAACAAGGACGGCCTCGTGCAGGAGTGCCTCGAGCGGGCGGGGCTCTGGAAAGAGGCGCGTAACCGCCTGAACGAGCCGGGAGGGGCGCTGTCGGGTGGCCAGCAGCAGCGCCTGTGCATCGCCCGGTCGCTGGCCGTCCGCCCATCGGTCCTGCTCATGGACGAGCCCTGCTCCGCTCTCGACCCGATCTCCACCGGTGTCATCGAGGAGACCATCCGCGAGCTGTCAGGCGAGGTAACGATCGTGATCGTCACCCACAACATGCAGCAGGCGCAGCGGGTGTCGGACAACTGCGCCCTGTTCCTGGTGGACGGCGAAGGCCTCCCCGGGCACATTGTCGAGTCGGGGCCCACCCAGAGGCTGTTCCAGGATCCGCACGATCCGCGCACGTCGGACTACGTGCACGGCCGCTTCGGCTGATCAGGGAGTGCCGATACCGGTGGCCTTGACCACCCAGACGCAGCCGGGCGCCGCCTGGACACTGATGGTCTGAGCACCGGTCGAGGTGACCGGGGTCACACCTTGGCCCGAAGCATTGCTTTCCGTCACCGCCGTGGAGCCACCGGGGGAGACACTGACCTGGAAGCCGGGCCCGGAGGCGGGCGGCGGGGTGCACTGGTAGGCCCAGCCGATGTTCCAGGTCCCTCCCGTCACGGTGAACGAATTGCTGGTCCAGTTCCCGGTGGCCTGGTAGCGGGGGACGAGCACGATGGCCGTGCCCGTGGCCGCCACGGTCGTCGTCGGACCCGAGGTAGGCGCGGCCGTGGTCGTGGTCGAGCCGCCGCCGGTGCCACCACCGCCGGCTCCGGTCACCGGCACCGTCGTCCCGCTGCGGGAGGCACCGCCAGCGACGGTCGTCGGGGTCGGCAGTTTGTAGGCCGGTGTCGACGGTGACGCAGATGTCCCCGCCTTGGCGTGAGACAAGCTCTCGATGTAGAGACCGAAAACGAAGGTGAGAACGGCGGCGCCGGCCAGCTGCCACGTCCTCCAGGCGCGCCGCTCGCGGATGCCGAGCGTGCCCGGTTGGGCGACAGTGCGGCCGGATTCGTCGGCGGTTCCCGGCGTGCTCCACGTGTCCGGCGCGGAAGGAACCGGAGGAGAAAAGGGCGCGGCCGACGGCGCGATCGGATCGGCTGTCGGATCCACTCCTGAAGCACACTCGACCGGGACCGATTCGTCAAGGTGCTTCGACGACATATGGATACCGTCGCCAAGGCGGCCGGTGTGCGCCCACTCGGTTGCCCTACCGCACGGTAAATCTTGGGTGACGCAGTCGCGAAGGCCGATGGGAGTGGCTGGAACAGCTTCGCGAAACCGCGACATCAGGGGTGACGCACGGCGATTTTGCCCTTACCCTTTGCGGCACCGGTATGGGACGATGCCTACCGGCGGTGGCACGGCGAGTCGCCGGGCACTGAGGATCGCAGAGCGCACGGGCGCGCCAGCGCCCTGCAGGAGGCTCGGGGGGCACCACGGTGGGACGTTCGTTCTGGGGTCGGCCGCTGTTCGGTTCGGTGGCGCTCACGGCCATGGTCAGCGCCTCCGTTCTGAGTGCCGGGCTGTTGAGCAGCCCGGTGGCCGCCGCCGTCCGAGGGTGCGGATCACTTCCCTCCGACAGCGGCGTCTACATCGGCCGGCCGGGATCGTGCGCGGTGCCGTCGGCCAACAAGCCCTACGCCAGCTTCGGCGACGGGGAGCGGATCGACCTGGCCATGGGCCCCAACTCGATCTTCTCGCCCAAGGATCACCTGGCGGGCGACATCGAGGCGATCTTGTGCGAATACACCACCGGCTTCAGCGCCGGCGACCCGCCCAATGCCAACTACTGCGACGCCCAATCCCTGTCGGGCGACTGGCCCTACACCGTCCATGCCGACGGGAGCTTCGACTACACGGTCGACAACCGGGGCGACACCGTCACCATGTTCAAGCTCCCGGGCAGCGTCCTGACCGTGTCGGGCATCAAGTGCGACGCCACCCACGCGTGTGTCTGGTACGTCGGTGAGAACTACAACGACTTCACCACTCCCCACGTGTTCTCCCAGCCGTTCTACGCCAGTGCGGCGCCCGCGACCGGAGGTTCGTCGACCTGGATCGTGGTCGTCGTCCTCGTCGTGGGACTGGGCGGCGCCGGAGTTGTCGTCTGGAGCCGGCGTCGCCGTCGTTCGCTGTCGGGGTCCTCACCCGGTCCTGCCGCGCGCCCGAGACGCCCGGTCACCTCGGGTCGGCGCTGACGGCCCTGCTCGGCCGGGCTCGATGCGCATCCGCAGCCGATGGGCCATGGGCGCGGCCTTGGTAGGGGCCGCGCTCGGCGTAGGGGGCTCGATCGGCTGGGTCACTCAAGTGGCGGCCGCTCCGGCCGGCTGCGGGTCCCTGCCCGCCGGTAACGCGGTCTACATCGACTGCGCGGTGTCACCGGCCTCCGCTCCGTACACGACGTACAGCGACGGCCAGCAAGTCGACCTGTCCATGGGCCCGAACTCGATGTTCGGGGGAGCGCAGGTCGGACGCGACATCGTGGCCATCGAATGTGAGTACTCCACGGGGACCGGTCCGGGCGATCCGCCCGACACCAACTTCTGCAGCGCCCAGACGCTGGCCGGAGGCTTTCCCTACGCGGTGGGCACCAACGGGGCCTTCGACTATTCGGCTGACCAACACGGCGACACCGTGACCATGTTCGCCCTCCCCGACGCATCGCTCTCGGGTGCCACCATCAAGTGCGACTCGGCCCATCCCTGCGTGTGGTACGTGGGCACCAACTACAACGACTTCAAGGCGCCCCACGTCTTCTCCAATCCGTTCGTGGTGAGCGCCACCGGGTCCTCCCCGGGGGCGGCCACCACAGCGCCCCCGTCGACTTCGACGTCGATCACCTCGACCTCGGGCATGAGGGGGAACGCCACGCCCCAGTTGGCCTACACCGGCCCGACCGCGCTGCCGGTGTGGACGGCGGCCCTGGGCTTCGTGCTGATGGTGGCGGGCCTCGTCGGGCGCAAGCTCCTCCTGCGAGCAGGCCAGTGATCTCCCCGGCCCTCGTCACCGACGACCGGCGGGTGAGCGAGGACCCCGTGCTGGCCGAGCTGTGCTCGCGGATCGTCGACCAGCTCGTGGCCGAAGGGTTCGTGCTGCCCGATGACGACCGGCTATCTGTGGGCGCGTCCGCCGAGCACCACGACAGTCTCGAGTCGGCCGTGGGCCGGGCCGTGCTCGATTCCTGCCGGGCCAAGCGGCGCACCAGGCGGGGTGTAGCGGTCGCGGCACTGTCGTCCCATCGGCGCAGTCGCCTCATCACCACGTTCGCCTGGGTGCAGAACATCGGCGCCGTGCTCATCCTGTTCGCCGCCTGGCAGGTGTGGGGGACCGCCATCAGCGAGCACCACGCGCAACACGCGCTGGCCGCCCAGTTCGCCGCCTTCCATCCTCCGGCCAAGGCGACTCCTCCGGGCACCGGGGCTACACCGTCGGCCGTCAAGCTCGTGGCGCGGACCACGAACCTGCCCAACCCGCCCAACGGCAAGGTGATGGCGCACCTGCAGATCCCGGTCATCGGCATCGACCAGTACGTGGTGTCGGGTACGGCCGCGTCGGACCTGGCCCTCGGCCCGGGGCACTACGACGGCACGGCACTCCCCGGGCAGGCCGGCAACGTGGCCATCGCCGGGCACCGCACCACGCACGGGGCGCCGTTCTTCCACCTGGGGGACCTCACGGTGGGCGAGGAGATCATCCTCACCACCACGGCGGGCGAGGCGCTCGACTACTACGTGTCGACCCCGCCCCGGGCGGTGTCGCCTTCCGACACCACGGTGCTGGGCGATTTCGGCGACAACCGTCTCACCTTGACCACGTGCACACCGCCCTACTCGGCGGCTCAGCGGCTGGTGGTGGTGGCGACGCTTCGGATACCGGGGATCCCCATCGGGTTCGAGCACCTTTCCCGCACCAAGCCGCGGCCGTACCGGGCCATCGCCGCATCCAACACCTCGAGTTGGGACTTCGGCGAGCTTCCATTGGTCGCCGTGGGCACCCTCATCCTCCTCGGGCTCGGGTTCGCCAACCGCCGTCTCGGCCGCGTCTACGGCCGCATCGGCCGCTGGGTGGTGCTGACCCCGATCTGGGTGGCAGCGCTCTACGTCGTGTTCGACGCGTTGACGAAGCTGCTGCCGGCTTCGGTCTAACCCTCGCTGGGGGCGGGGGCGGACGACGGCACCGGATCGTCGGCGGACGCCGCCACCGGCGCACCCGATCCCCCGCGTGACAGCTCGTAGCGCACCCGCTCGAGGGTCTCGATGGCCGATTGGATCTGACGCACGGCCGGGTCACGCTCGCGGGCGTCGGCCCGCACGCCGTCCGCCCGGCGGTGCGCCTCGGTCACGATCAGGGCTGCCTCGGCCCGGGCGTCGGCCACGATCTTCTCCGCCTGGTGGCGGGCCTCCTCCAGCAACTCCTGAGTCAGCTGGGCCACCCGCACCACCAGGCCGCCGACCTCGCTCTCCACCGACGCGGCCGTGGTGTCGCGCGCGGGGACAGGCGCGGGCTCGGAAGGGAGCTCGGCGACCGGGCGACCAGGCCTCGGCTCGTCCGCCGCGGGGATGACCCCGGGCGAGCCGGTGACGGTGGTCATGGGTCGAGTCTAAAGCCGACCCCGCGCACGGTCACCAGGTGGCGGGGCTTGGTGGGGTCCACCTCGAGCTTCTGGCGCAGCCGTCGCATGTGGGTGTCGAGAGTCCGGGTGTCGGAGATCCTGCGGCCGGCCCACAGCCGGTCGATGAGCTCGCTCCGGGTGTTGAGGGCACCGGGGGGCGACAGCAAGGTCGCCAGGAGGTCGAATTCGAGCCGCGACAGGTGGACGATCCCGCCGCCGCGCGTCACCGTGCGTGATTCGAAGTCGACGGCGAACGAGCCGATCCGCATGGGACGGCGCGTGATGGGCAGCGTGCTCGCTCCGTTGGACGTCCGCACCCGCCGCTGTTGGAGTACCCCGATCCCCGCACGACGCATTGCCACGGCTACTCCCCCCGTGCGCATCCCGCTCCCCAGTAC